>NZ_JALAZE010000001.1:600000-839718 GCF_022809095.1 Bacillus kexueae | reverse complement strand
GACGCGTGAAACTCCCTGTTTAGATGATTATCCGAAATGACATAAGGCTCTTTCTTCCCGTAATAAGGTCGTTTCTTCCGAATCACCGCACAAATTCCCATCTCTCTCATCAACCTTTGTACTCGTTTATGGTTGATATTCAGTTTGTATTTTCTCTTAAGCCAGACTTTAACTCTTCGATACCCGTAAATTCCTTTCAGTTTTTTATGGCACTTCTCGATTTTTATCTTTAACTGCTCGTCTTCTAATTGCTTCTGAGAAGGGTGCTTCTGCCGTTTTACCCACTTGTAATATCCACTTCGAGACACGCCTGCAATCTTACATAATTCTTGAATAGAAATATGGTTACCAGCCATTTCATGAATGATGGCGAACTTCTTGTGAGTTGGTACGGTTTCCATTCCCCCTTTCACATCTTTAAGAGCTTTTTTAGCATCTCTACTTCCGCCTCAAGGCGTTTGATTTTCGTTTCAGGATCTTCTGGACGAGTTCTCGGTCTTCCTTTGCCTGGTCCTTTGGCCTTTCCTCGCTTTTCCTCCAGCCCTTTCATTCCTTCCTGTTCATAGTGTTTCACCCATCGCTGTACCATGGAATGATGAATCCCTAGTTCTTTCGCCACCGTTACATAGCCAATGCCCTCTTTTAAATATAAATCCACAGCTTTCTTTTTAAACTTTACATCATAGGTTTTTCGTATTTTTCCCATAAAAAAATCCCCTCCATAATAGACAGATTAATTCGCTTTCTTTTTTCTGTCTACTATAAGGGGATCATATCAACCTCTAAAGCGCTTCTTAATAAAGTTAGAGAAGAGGTTTTAACAAACGACTCCTACCAGTTGGTTAGAGTCGTTTTATTTTGGGTCTATTCTTTGACAGGTTCTTCATTTTTTATTATCATGTATATGAGCATATGTTCATATAGTTGTTTTGAAAGATAGGAGGAACGGTGATGAATCGAGAAGAGCATTCGTTTTTAGCAGAGGAGACGGTGGAGGAGGCTTCGCGTATTTTTAAAGCACTTGGTGATCCGACTCGAATAAGAATGTTGTATTTGCTGTCACAAGAAGAATGTTCTGTAAATCATATCGCAGAGGTATTAGGGTTAACGCAATCAGCAGTTTCGCATCAGCTAAGCTTTTTGCGGAACTTACGATTGGTGAAATATCGTCGTGAAGGAAATTCATTTTATTACACGTATGACGATGAGCATGTCGTATCTATCTTAAAGCAAGTGATCAATCATATTGAGCATGAATAGGAGGGAGACGATGGGACATCATCATCACCATAATGTACGAGAAGGAAATCGAAAAGGCTTGCTCATAGCTCTACTTATTACACTTGGCGTCATGGTAGTTGAGTTTATCGGAGGACTTGTGACGAATAGCTTGGCGTTACTGTCGGATGCCGGTCATATGTTGAACGATGCTAGCTCTTTATTTCTTAGCTTCCTAGCTTTGTGGTTTGCTACTCGGTCGGCATCACCCATGAAAACGTATGGGTATTATCGATTTGAAATATTAGCCGCATTATTAAATGGTATAACACTATTTCTCATTTCCGGCTTCATTTTGTTTGAAGCGTATGAGCGATTTGTATCGCCACCTACTGTATCGAGTGGAACGATGATTATGATTGCAGTAATCGGTCTTTTCGCCAATCTAATGAGCGCATGGTTTTTAATGAAAGAAGGCGATGTGAAACATAATGTGAACATGAAAAGTGCGTATTTGCATGTGTTGGGAGATGCACTCGGGTCAGTTGGTGCTATCATAGCTGGAGTCTTGATGTTACGATTTGAATGGTATTTAGCCGATCCAATGATTTCTGTCGTCGTATCGCTCCTCATTTTAAGAAGTGCTTGGGGAGTATTAAAGCAATCGATTCACATTTTAATGGAGGGGTCACCAATCGACCAAAACGAAGTGAACGAAACATTAGCGGGGATTGATGGGGTTGTAAATGTCCATGATTTACATATTTGGACGATTACATCGGGATTTGATGCTTTAAGCTGTCACATTCAGATACAAGATTCGTCTCAACATGAACGAATTTTACAAGAAGCTATCGTTACATTAAAAGATAAATTTCATTTAGAACATGTGACCATTCAAGTTGAAACAGAAGAAATAGAGCATGCAGCGTGCATGGTATAAGGAGGATGAAGTTGAATTACGTAGCTGTTGGACTCGGTGGGGTCATAGGAGCGCTTCTTCGATACGCTGTAAGTGTTACATTTTCTCAAATGACGGCTCCATTCCCACTTGGGACAATCGTCGTCAACTTAGTGGGGAGCTTTTTGTTAGCCTTCTTGACGACGAAATGGTTTGTTCATCAAGGAAAGACATCTCCACTCATGTTAGGGGTTGGAACGGGAATGATCGGCTCATTTACGACTTTTTCAACCTTCAGTGTAGAGTTGGTTGAATTAGTAGAGCAGAATATGCTTGGGCTAGCTTTCTTATATTGTGTTATCAGCTTATTCGGTGGGGCCTTTTTGACGTATGTAGGCTACAAGGTTGGAAGGAGGAAGTTGATATGATGGGATTGTGGATTGCGCTAGGTGCTTTTTTCGGAGCAATCTGTCGATATGGTGTGAGCCGCTTGTTTGCCACCTTTATGACTTCTTCGTTTCCAGCTGCGACGTTTATCGTAAATGTAATCGGTTCTTTTCTTCTCGGTTTGATTGTGGGGAGTGGACTAGAAGGGAAAATTGCATTGATGGTGACGACAGGTTTTCTCGGGTCATTTACAACTTTTTCCACTTTTCAATTAGAAGGGTTGAAGCTTTGGGAAAATGGTGAGAGAAAAGTAGCGGCCATTTACTTTCTTTTAACGAACGTAACAGGAATTGGGGTAGCGTTTATGGGGATTGTGCTTGGGCGATCTTTAGGGAGTTAAAATTTCTTGTCATGAATGTGTGCAGGGTGAATACAATTAATGGCGAGGAAAACGCTTCCATTGTTGTAATTAGTGCTTTTGGTTTATTTACAAAATAGTTAGAAAATTTATAATAGCCATAAAGGAGGCGAGAAAATGGGAAGAGGTAGAGTTAGAGTTGAAGAGCGTATTAAGAAAGAAATGGAACTTGAAATGTATGAAGCGACTCTAATTCAGCAAAACGATGAAGAATCCAAGGAATCCGAATAGAGGAAATGGATTATGCAACACTCGCCCTTTTAGGCTTAACGGGAATGGAGACAGGTGAAAACTGTCTCTTTTTTTTAGTTTAAGTTCAATAAAGTGTTAAAGTATTCTCTTTAGCGTTTTTTTGGTGTATAGCTCCAAGCGCCATCAGCTCGGGTTGCTTCGGCTCTGCTGTGGCGACGGAAGCCTCCTCGCAGGTTCTCCAGCACCCTTCGCCTAAGGACTTGCGCTTTGCGCTTTTCTTAATTACAAACAATGCTTAACTATAACACTGTGTCAAGCTATACATAAGTCCCCTTAGATGCTCGTCAGAATATACGAAGGTCTTATGAATATAATGGAATGGAAAGAAAATTTTAGCATATTGTGTAGCTCCTAAAGTGCTCTTACAAAATTAAGAGCACATCATTTTTCTTAAGGGTGTATGTATATGGAATCTAAAAAAATGAAGCAGTTATATGATTTAATGACCGAGCATACACGACGCTTAAATCATCAAATTATACTCATTTCGTTAATATTTATTACGATTAGTATTGGGTGGAATATAGCGGCACAACGGTTGAATATTCCGTATCCAAAGGCAGAAGTCATGTTATTAGCGTGGATGCTAGTCATTTGGATTATGATTTTCGGGGTCTGCTTCTTTCAAGTGTTTTCCCCACGGCTGATGGCCCTTATCGTTAATATGTTTATGGTGAAATCGATCTGTTTTTTATACTTCGCATTAAATTTCCACGAATCTTGGACTTATTTTTTACTCATTCCGATTATTACGAGTTTATATGGGAGACCGGTTCAACAAATTCTCTTTTCATTAATTGGGTTCATCTTATTATTTAACTTGTCATCGTTTTATCTTCATCCTCATCATCAAGAATTGGTAACAACAAGCGATATTTATAGTCGATTATTACTGTATATCATTATTACTTCCTTTAGCATTCTTTTATTGAGAAAAATGAATCAACTATATAAAGAGCAGGCCACGATTCAAGTTGTTTCGCTTGAGCGCATGATCGATCAAATCGTGAAAAGCTTTGTTTTGTCTGTAGAGGGAAAAGATGCGTACACAAGAGGTCATAGTGAGCGGGTCAGCTTATATGCACTTGAAATTGGAAAGGTACATCATGCGTTTGAAGAAGAAGATTTAAAACGGCTTCGCTTGGCAGCGTTGTTACATGATATCGGAAAAATTCAAATTCCAGAAACCATCTTAACCTCACAAAAAAAGTTAACTAGTGAGGAATTTGCTATCATGGCGAAGCATCCGATTGAAGGGTCGAAAATGATTGGGCAGATGGAGGAGCTGATCCACTTAAACGATGGAATTCTCTATCACCATGAGCGATGGGACGGAAAAGGTTATCCTTTTCACTTAAAAGGGGAGGAGATTCCACTGGATGGGCGAATAGTCGCGGTTGTTGACGCTTTTGATGCGATGACATCCTGTCGACCGTATCGTTCAGCACTCGGATTTGACGAAGCATTTGAACGTTTGCGAAAAGGGAAGGGGACGCAATTTGACCCTGCTATTATCCAACTAACCGAACAAGTAAAGGAAAAATGGCGGCGGATTTATTACGATAGATTAGTACGAAAAAAAGAGGAACAACCACATGAAAAGACGTCTGGTGAATGAGGAAATCGAGTGTTGGCTATGATACTCGATTTTTTATGCGATTGGAAAGATAATGGGAGTTTGGTAGGCTTTTTTAAAAAGATTGTTGATAGAATACGTTCGTTTACTCTATGTAGTGGAGCGACTTGACGCTAGGGGACGAAAAAAATAAAGAATACGAGTAAAAGCTCAGAGGGACAATCTCTGAGCTTTCTGGCCGGATCTTACAACTCATCAAACCCGTTATCAACATGATTGACTTTCGTGTATTGACGGGATTTTTGTTCGAAGAAATCTGACTTTCCAAGGTCCACTTCTTCGTATGCTTTGATCCATTTTAACGGATTGGAACGGTAGCCATCAAATGGTCGTTCGTAACCAAGTTGGTGACAGCGGACATTGGCGTAAAATTTAATATAGTGTTCTACGTCTTTTAACGATAGGCCTTCCATTTTGTTTCCTAAAATTTGATGCGCCCACTCGATTTCAAGCTCGGCGGCTTTTACAAATGTGCTTTGAACGAATTGTGCGAGTTCAGGTGTATCGTATTCCGGATATTGCTTCAAAACTTCTTGATAAATTTTGACGAATAAATCAACATGGAGCTGCTCATCGCGGTTAATATAGTTAATCATTGTGCTTGATGCGACCATTTTTTGGTTCCTAGCCAAATTGTAAAAGAAGGCGAAGCCAGAGTAAAAGAATAGCCCCTCTAAAATGACGTCAAATACAATCGACTTCAACAAGTTTTCTACATTTGGATTTTCGGCAAATTCTTTGTATCCGTTTGTCACAAATTCATTTCGCTTTTGTAAGACCGGTTCATTTCGCCAATATTCAAAGACTTCGTCTTGAACGCTTTTAGGCACAAGACTTGAAAGCACGTAAGAATAGGAATGGTTATGAATGACTTCCTGTTGCGCTAAAATGATCATGAGTGCGTTAATACTAGAATCGGTAATATAGTCAGCGACTTTTCCCGCATAGTCTGTCTGGATGCTATCAAGTAAGGCGAGTAGTCCGATGATTTTTAAAAAAGCATTTTGCTCTTCTTCTGTTAGCTCTGGGAATTGTTTAATATCTTGGGACATATTGATTTCAAACGGTGTCCAAAAGTTAGCAAGCATCCGTTTATATTTCGGATACGCCCATGGATAGGCGACGTCATCCCAGTTTAATACGTTTGAACACGAACCGTTAATAATAGCCGTTGAACGATTCGGTGCCGTTCGGTCCATAATTTCTCTCTTTTTTAATTCATTTCCGTTCATGGTTTGTCCTCCTCGTCCCATTAGCTTGCGCAAGAATCACATTCGATAATGTCGCTTGATGTTGAACGTACATAGTATGTTGTTTTTAAGCGTAATTTCCATGCTGTTATATGGAGGTTGAGTAATTCTTTAGCTTTTACAGTATTTAATACGTAAAAGTTGAAGGAAATGGACTGATCAATATGTTTTTGACGAACAGCGTTTTGCTTTAAGCTCCACGTTTGGTCGATGAAATAGGCCGATTTATAGAACCAAGTCGTCTCTGGACTTAAGTCTGGCGCTGTAACTGGAATTTTGTAATCCTTCTTTTCTTCCGCATAGACTTTTTGGAATATTGGGTCAATGCTTGCGGTACTTCCAGCAATGAGAGAAGTGGATGCGTTTGGGGCAACCGCCATTAAATACCCGTTTCGAATCCCATGTTCTTCAACTTCTTCTCGTAATTCGGTCCATTTTGAATCGGTATAGCCACGCTTTTTGAAATATTCTCCCGTTTGCCATTCTGATCCTTCAAAGAGCGGGTACGAACCTTTTTCTTGTGCGAGTTCAAGGCTTGCTCGGATGGTATGGTAAGCAATTTCTTCATACAAACGGTCAACGAATTCTACTGCTTCATCGCTTTCCCATTTAATTTGTTTCAATGCGAGTAGGTGATGCATGCCGAAAGTTCCAAGTCCGATGGCACGATATTTTTCATTCGTTAGCTTTGCTTGTAAGACCGGGATGTTATTTAAGTCGATCACATTATCAAGCATGCGAACTTGAATCGAGATGAGTCGCTTTAACACTTGGTCGGGAACAGCCCGTGCTAAATTAATGGATGATAAGTTACATACGACGAAATCACCTGGTTTTTTCACAATGATGATTTTCCCATCTTGCGTAAATTGTTCTTCGACGGTTGTGGCACTTTGATTTTGGGTAATTTCAGTACATAAATTACTGCAATAAATCATACCAGCATGCTTATTGGCGTTTTGGCGATTTACTTCATCGCGATAAAACATAAATGGTGTTCCTGCTTCAAGCTGACTAATCATAATGCGCTTCATAATTTCTATCGCTGGAACAACTTGCTTAGATAAATGAGGGTGGTTTACACATTGTTCGTATTTTTGACGGAAAGAACCTTCTCCAACTTGCTCGTCAAAAAAGTCTTCTAAATCAAAGCCCATAACTTTACGTACTTCGTGTGGATCGAATAAATACCAATCTTCTCGCACTTCGACTTTCTCCATAAAGAGGTCTGGAATGCATACGCCGGTAAAAATATCGTGTGTACGTAGACGTTCATCTCCGTTATTTAATTTCGCATCTAAGAACGAAAATATGTCTTTATGCCATACATCTAAGTAAACAGCGATTGCTCCTTTTCTCTGTCCGAGTTGGTCGACGCTAACCGCCGTATTGTTGAGTTGCTTCATCCACGGAATGACACCGGAAGAAACGCCTTTATAACCGCGAATATCACTGCCTCGACTTCTAATTTTCCCCAAGTAGACGCCGATTCCACCGCCATTTTTCGATAGATTCGCAATATCGGTATTACTATCAAAGATTCCTTGTAAACTATCATCAATCGTATCGATAAAGCAGCTTGATAGCTGGCCAACCGACTTCCCTGCATTCGCTAATGTTGGGGTAGCAACAGTCATATAAAGATGACTTAGTGCCCAATAAGCTTCTTTTATGAGCGCTAATCGACGGTCTTTTGGTTCGTTTTTCATCAGCGTCATCGCAATAATCATAAAGCGTTCTTGCGGTAGCTCAAATGTGCGTTTATCATAGTCGCGTGCTAAATAGCGATCAGCTAGTGTTTTAAGTCCGATATAAGTAAAGAGCTCATCCTTATTCGGGTCAATCCAAGAACCTATTTCATCAATCTCCTCTTTGGAATAAAGAGAGAGGAGGTCTTTATGATAAATTCCTTTTGCCGTTAAAGTCATAAGGAGAGAATAAAAGTCTCCGTATTCCTTCGTTTCGTATTGGCGATTTTCACTTGCTTCAGCGTAAAGCTTCTGTAAATATAGTTTCGCTGCGAAGTACGTCCAATTCGGTTCCGTTTCGGATATGTGGCTTAGTGCTTCGAGAATTAAGAAATTGAAGAGTTTTTCTTTTGAGTCGTATTGATGGTATTGTAAGGAATCTGTTACTCTCTCAATATACGAATCAATCTCAATACCAGATATGGTCTGACTGATTGATTGTAAATCGTTGATTAGTTGTTGAGTGTTAATTTCCGACTGAGGTAAAAGGGTCGTTTTCACTGTGCTCGTCCTCCTTAAAAAATAAAATCCACTCTTCTACGGGATGAGTGGATCAAACGATGATATAAAAGGAGAGACAACTGAGATAAAAAGATATACTCCTTTTGCAACCATCGTTTCATCTTCCCATCACCCCGAAGAATCCGAAACGGCATAACAAAGGCAGGTCTCCTGACTCGTGCTTAATCCTACTTTGATACCTTCCCATACCAATTCGTACAGTGGTCATTCTCATTTCGTTGCACTCACAGTTGCGGGGACAGCTCTGGATTTACACCAGATTCCCTATTAAGCTTGTGTAGCACCTTTGTTACTGGTTTATATTCTATATGTAGTATCGATATGTATGTTGTACACAATATATTGTGTATAGGGTATATAATCATCATAAAGGGGTTTGAAGAAAATTGCAATAAAAAATGGGGGAATGTCGAAAATTTTCCTCTAGCATTTTCCAATCAAGAAAAAAAGAAAACCTCGGAAGGCCCGAGGTGTAAAGGATTATGACACGTTCTTTAATTCAATTTCGTTCAACGGTTCTTTACGCGATAAGCGCATGCCGAGAAGAATGGACATGATTGGAGAGATGTAAAGGAAAATTGCAAATGGTAAGTAGGCAATGACATCAACTCCAAGTGTCGCTGCTAAAAAGGCACCGCTCACGCCCCAAGGAATTAATGGGTTTATTAACGTTCCAGCGTCCTCGACAGAGCGAGAAAGGTATGGAAGTGGAATCTTATATTTGTGATATAAATCTTTAAACGATTGACCTGGAATTAAGATGGACAAGTATTGTTCACCTGTGACAAGGTTGACACCGATGGATGATACGACAGTAGAGTAAATTACTTGTCCTTTTGATTTTAGTCGTTCTTTTAACCCATCTAAGAGGGCGTTGATTAGGCCTGTTTTTTCTAGAAGGCCTCCTAAAATAAAGGCAATCATAATAAGGGAGATTGACCACATCATCGATTGCAAGCCACCCTTATTCATCATGCGGTCTACTTCTTCTACGCCCGATGAAAGCGACGGGCCATTTTGAAGGACGGATAAAAATGTGCTCACCGAAACCCCTTGTACGACAAAAGCAATAATCCCTGCACTAATGATTCCAATCGTCAAGGATGGTATAACAGGCTTGCGCATAATCGCAAGAGTAATAACTAAAATAGGTGATAATACCGTCCAAAAAGAGATGTTCATTTGTTGGCTTAACGTTTCTTTCATCATCGTGATGGTAGCTGTTGTATCAGGTTCAAACGATAATTGGTTGGATAAAATCCAAAAGAAAATTAGCGTAATCGCCATACTTGGAATTGTCGTCTTCAGCATGTGACGAATATGCGTAAAGATGTTCACGCCTGCAATTCCCGAAGCGAAGTTTGTCGTATCGGACATTGGCGACATTTTATCACCGAATGCAGCACCACAAATAATCGCGGCTGCTGCCATTTCAAGTGGAATACCAGCAAGTTCAGCCACTCCGATTAACGCTACACCAATGGTGCTTACCGTTGTAAATGTACTACCTATCAATGTCGAGATGACCATGCAGCAAATGATGGCCGTAATAAAGAAGAACTCTGGTTGAAAGATTGATAGTGTCCAAACAGTAATGGTTGGAATCGTCCCGCTAATCATCCATGCGCCAATTAGCATTCCGATCAGAGATAATATAATAATAGGTTGTGCACCGTTTTGTAATCCTTTTACGATACCTGATTCAATCTCTTTCCACTCGTTTCCTTTCAACTTTGCCAATCCAGCAATGAATAAAACAGAAAGGAAAAGAGGTAAATGTGGCTCCGTTTTAAGCCAAAATAAACTGACGAAAATAATCCCGAGTATAATCGTCAGCACACCTACTGCGTGTGAAAATTTCCATGATGTCTTCATGATGCCAGCTCCTTTAATTGCTCAAATAATATCACTTAAACGCTTTTAAGCTTTTATGCTTTTATGCACGAAAGTAAAATGGATAATTCAACTATAATCGACAACGGATTATCTGTCAAGATACGACAGCAATCTGCAATTCAATCAGACTATTAAAGATCAATATTTCAAAATTAGAATGAAATAAAAAAATCCTCCCAATAGGGAGGACAGGTTTAAATGGTTTCGGCAAGCTCTTTTAGTTGTTCGGATGTTTCCGTTATTTGGTCAACTGCGCTTGTGACATCTGCAATGGCTTTTGCAAAGTTTTGAAGCTCTTCTTTCGTTTTTTCGCTTTGATCTTTGTTGTTGTCAATTAGGCTTAAGACTGTGTCGAAGAACTTTACCATGTCATCCATTTTCGTTGAGCTTTTGCTTGTTAATTCTGTCACATCAGTAATTGATGTAGAGATGCTATCGATTTGCTGGTTAATTTCTTGAATTAAATTCGATACACCAAGTACGGAGTTTTTCGTTTCTTCTGCTAGCTTACGAACTTCACTCGCAACAACGGCGAATCCTTTACCGTATTCTCCAGCTCGAGCAGACTCAATCGCTGCGTTTAATGCGAGTAGGTTCGTTTGCTCAGCGATGGATGTCACGATGGAAACGACGTGATTAATTTTCTCAGAAGCTTGTTCTAAAGCTTTCATTTTTTGAGCGATATCGTCCGTGCGGCTGTTAATTAATGTCATAAGTTCAGACTGGTTTTGAAGCTCGCTCTTTCCGCTATGCGCTTCCGTTTCAGCCGTAGCTGCTAATTCAAAGCGACCCGCAGCAATGTTGGCGAATTCTTTTGACTGCGCGCTAATCTCTTGAATGAACGCATTTGTTTCTTCTGTTAATGAAGCGAGCTGAGATGAAGTAGATTGCACCTGCTCGATGAGAAGTTGTTTTTCACGTTCCATCTCTTCTCGAATTTTTTCATATTCGTTTTTATACGCTTCTAGGACAAGCTGTTGTTCAAAGTTGACAAGTTTCGTAATCGATTTTGTCGCAGATAGAAGCTCATCAACCGTTTCAAAATGATGAGAAACCGATGAGAGAATGGCTTCTAATAAGTTTTGGAAGGATGCCATGTACCATTTTTCATCAAGGCCGATCATAACGTGACGATGGGCAATACGCGACATACGTTCAACGTCTTCATCTGTTAAGCGACCGTTAAACATTTGAAGCACGTGTTTGGCAAGTGTCCCTTTTAAACGATCAATTGTACTATATTGCTCAACCACTTTCATTAAGCGTTCTTCTTTTTCGATCCCATCATAAAATGCCGTTGTAATATCGTGGATGTTTTCTTCAATGATTGGCTTAAGTAAAAGGGTATTGCGTAAATCTTCCTTCGTTAATTGAACCAGCGCTAATTGACGCTTATAGGATTCTTGTTCTAATTTCAATACGATCTTAGTTTCATCAATTGGTTGAGAAAAAACGGAATCGGATGTAGTAGTACGGTGCTTTTTCTTGAACAATGAAAACGTCATAATGTAAATTCTCCTTTGACTAATTCGATTTATCACTACTCCTTATATCGGAAAAAACGTCAAAGGTTTTACAACAAATTGTGACAAAAGTTACAGCGTAGTCGATTAGAAGGGGAAATAAAAAAGGAGGGTTGTACCCTCCTTTAGGCCTTTTAGAAAAGGGGCAAACGTCATTTTGCAACGAGGACAGGGGTATCTGTTGCTTTTGCCATCTTTTCACTAATACTTCCAAATAAAAGTTTTTTCAATGAAGCATTACGTTTTCCAGTAATGATTAAATCAGCTTGCAAGCTTTCTGCTAACTTTGGTAACAGTTTTTCAGGCTCACCCTCGACAACTTCAATGGTCATTTGGTCAGTAACGGGAATAAATTGCTGAATTTCCGCCACTATGTTCTGCTTTAGTTGGTCGAGCCTAATGGGCTTCTCCAGGTGTTCAAAAGCAGTAGGTGGTGGAGCGGGTGTCCCATCTGCCACGTATCCTCCCATGTGCATACGAGGTGTAGCTTCCGCAACTACTTCATCGAGTGATGGAGAGTGGACATGGACAATGGTTAATTTAGCATTCAATTGATTGGCAAGCTGATTTCCCAACAGGAGAGCCTCGCCACTATGGTCGAATTTATCGTACGCAACGACAATATGTTGAAAGAGAGCCATCATTTATTCCTCCTTCATTATTGAAAAATGGGCAAAATATAATGAATCAAAAACCACATGACACCGAAGAAGATAATCAAATACGTCGCATATTTAATGAATGTAGCAAACACCATACTAGAATTCGATTTTTTTTCTTTCTTTTCGTATTGAATCTCACGGTTCATGAATTTCACAACCTTTTAAATTTTGACTTTTTTCATTGGGTGTAGCGGCACTTTTCGAAACGACTGACTCGGCTGGTGCGCTAAAATCTGTCGAATGATTGGTAACCATTTCGGTTCCTTTTCGTAGTCGACAATTAATTTGATTTGATCGGTCTCACTTGTTGTCATGAGAAAAGAAATAAGCTTTGGTAACTTTTTGCAATCGACGACAGTTCCGTTTCGAATGAAATAAATCGTTCCACTCATTTTTTTAGATACACTGTGAAGTCGAATAGCCTCGTAAAGGGAAAGTGGTGAATGTAAGGTAATTTCTGAGAGAAGAGCGTTTGTCCTTCCCATATTTCTTATCTCCTTTCATCGAGTTATTTTTTTCATTACCTCATTCAAAAAAAGATGAAACCTTTTTTTGAACAAATCGTATGTATAGATGAACCCAAAATGGAAGAAGGCGATTTCATGAAGCAAGTCTGGTTAGGGATTGGCCTTGTCACACAAATTATCGGATTTATCTTTTTATTTTTCGAATTTATAATCGGAATCACTTTTATTGGATTATCATTTATTTCCTTTGTCATCATATTGATTTATTTAATCAAGGAAAGAATACAGGAGAAAAAGGAGGAGGAAGAAAATGATTATCGTAACTACTAATACCGTTCCAGGAAAAGAAATAAAAGAGTTCAAGGGGCTTGTAAAAGGAAGTACCGTACAATCAAAACATATCGGAAAAGATATTATGGCTAGTTTGAAAACAATCGTGGGCGGGGAATTAAAAGAATACACAGAAATGATGGAAGAAGCTCGCCAAAAAGCAATCGGCCGCATGGTAGAAGATGCGAAAAAGCAAGGAGCGAACGCAATCGTAGGGATGCGGTTAGAAACATCTGCTGTGATGCAAAACGCTTCTGAAATCATTGCCTACGGAACAGCCGTTGTAGTGGAAGAATAACAGAATGACGTGACCGCTGGTGATATGATCGCCAGCGTTTTTTTATTGTTACAGAAAGTTTAAGTTCAATAAAGTGTTAAAGTATTCTCTTTACCGTTTTTTTGGTGTCTAGCCTAGCTCCAAGCGCCATCCGCTCGGGTCGGTTCGGCCCTGCTGTGGCGACGGAAGCCTTCCTCGCAGGTCCTCCAGCGCTCTTCGCCTAAGGGCTTGCGCTTTTTCTGTGAAAATAAAAATTACCTATGAGCTGAATGATCGATCATGATAGGTAGATGGTAGAAAGAAAAAACCCCGGGGAGAATAAATTTTCATGTCTGGGGTGTGAGTGTAAAATCATGTATGTTTCTTATTTGGGGACAATATGGTTCAGTTTGTCGTTAGGGAAGACGTTGCTAGGCAGGTAAGTGTCCGCAATTTGATAAAAATAGGTATTCGGATGAACATCAGAAATGAGCATTTTCATTGCAATTCATTTCCGTACAGATAAAATAAAATGGACTGTGCTCCGTATCATTTTTTGTCGAAAAGGAAATTCTAATCGAGACAATTCCATTGACAAGAGCAAGTTTCTTTTATATGATTCAGGAGTATCTATATCCTATAAGAATACTGGGGGTTTAAACATGAAGAAGTTATGGCTATCATTGTTTGTTATTACAGGCCTCGTATTCATGCTTGCAGCGTGCGGTACGTCTAACGAGGGAACGAATGAACAAGCAGCACCTGCTGAAGGTGAAAATTTATACGAAAAAATTAAAGAAGAGGGCGTTATCCGTATTGGTACAGAAGGAACATATGCGCCTTTTACATTCCATGATGAGTCTGGTGAATTAACAGGCTACGATGTGGAAGTAGCAAAAGAAGTAGCAAATCGTCTTGGCCTTGAAGTGGAGTTCATGGAAACTCAATGGGACGCTATGTTTGCTGGTTTAGATGCAGAGCGTTTTGACATGATTGCAAACCAAGTAGGTATTAAGCCAGAGCGTCAAGAGAAATATGATTTCTCTACACCATACACAATTTCTACTGCGGTAGTTGTGGTTCATAAAGAAAACAACGATATTCAATCTTTTGAAGATTTAGAAGGCAAAAAAGCAGCGCAATCGTTAACAAGTAACTACGGAGAAATGGCAAAAGCTAACGGTGCTGAACTAGTTGGAGTAGAAGGCTTTATTCAAGCAATTGAGCTCATCACATCTAAACGCGCAGACTTAACGCTTAATGACAAGCTTTCTGTTCTTGATTTCTTAAAGCAAAAGCCTGATGCGCCAATTAAAATTGTTGCAGAGAGCGACGATGCAGCTGAAAGTGCATTCATGTTCCGTCAAGGAAACGAAGAGCTTGTTGAAGCTGTAAATGGTGCGTTAAAAGAAATGAAAGAAGACGGTACATTAAAGCAAATTTCAGAGAAATGGTTTGGTGAAGATGTATCTGAATAATATATTAAACAATCCAGAGAAATTGGAGCGTTTAATGGAAATTGCACAAAGTTCCCTTCTTCCTATGTTGGAGGGAGCTTTGTATTTTACCCTACCTTTAACACTTATTTCCTTCTTTTTTGGGTTAATTTTAGCTGTATTAACAGCTTTAGCACGCATTTCATCCATTAAGCCACTCCAATGGATCGCTAGAGTGTATGTGTCGATTATTCGTGGAACACCATTGCTTGTACAGTTATTTATCATCTTTTACGGTATGCCATCTGTTGGTATTACAATTGATCCATTTCCGTCTGCTGTTATCGGATTCTCCTTAAATGTTGGAGCCTATGCATCTGAAATCATTCGTGCAGCAATCTTATCGATTCCAAAGGGTCAGTGGGAAGCAGGGTATACACTTGGCATGTCCTATTCGCAAAATTTAAAGCGAATTATTTTACCACAAGCTGCCCGTGTTTCAATTCCACCTTTGTCCAACACTTTTATTAGTTTAGTGAAGGATACTTCATTAGCATCTCTTATTTTAGTGACGGAAATGTTCCGTGTTGCCCAACAAATTGCTTCAAGAACGTATGAAGTACTTCTTCTATACACGGAAGCTGCACTTATTTATTGGGTTATTTGTTTCCTATTATCGATTGCTCAGCAACGAATCGAATCCAAACTGGATCGCTATGTGGCCAAATAAAGGAGTTTTAACATGATTACGATTCAAAACTTAACGAAGCGTTTTGATGAGCTTGAAGTTTTAAAAGGCATTGATTTAACCATTGAGAAGGGGAAGGTTGTCGTCTTAATCGGTCCGTCTGGATCAGGGAAAACAACGTTTCTTCGCTGTTTAAATGCCCTGGAAATCCCGACAACAGGAACGATTCAATTGGATGACCAAACGGTTGACTTTTCAAAACCGGTGTCGAAAAAAGATATCGCCTCATTCCGCAGCAAGTCTGGAATGGTTTTTCAAAACTATAACCTTTTCCCGCATAAATCAGCCCTTGGGAACGTAATTGAAGGGCCTGTCACAGTAAAGAAGGAAAAGAAAGAAGATGCGGTGAAAAAGGCAGAACAGCTTCTTGATAAGGTTGGACTTTTAGATAAAAAAGATTATTATCCATTCCAACTATCCGGTGGACAACAACAGCGTGTCGGAATCGCCCGAGCGCTTGCAATGGAGCCAAACGTCATGCTTTTCGATGAGCCAACATCTGCACTGGACCCTGAACTTGTTGGGGAAGTATTAAAAGTTATGAAAGATTTGGCTAACGAAGGTATGACGATGGTTGTTGTCACACATGAAATGCGCTTTGCTAAAGAAGTGGCGGACGAAGTCATCTTTATGGACCAAGGAGTTATCGTTGAACGAGGCACACCAGAAGAAATTTTTGAAAATCCGAAAGAAGAAAGAACGAAACGTTTCTTACAACTAATTCAAGAGTAAGTACTGAATGTACTTGCTCTTTTTTTGTCCATTCACTTCTGCAAAACAATCAAACATTTATTAGAAAATGATGCGTTCCTTTGCATAATTTTGGTGGATGTTGGGATATTACATATTGAATGAAAAAGAGGAGGGAAATCGATGCAAAACCAAATGAATAACGGAATGAATCCGATGAACAATCCAGTGAATAATGCTAATCAAATGAACCAAGCGCAAGCACAAAGTCAATTAACACAGTTAGAGCTTTCTAATTTACGTCATTTAATTGGGGGCCACGGAACGATTGCCAATAAGCTTGATACGTATGCCCAAAGCTGTCAAGATCCACAATTAAAAGACATGCTACAACGAGATGCCCAGCAAGCAAGAAGTTCACAACAAAAATTAATGGGATTTCTACAATAACATTTGAAGGAGGACATGAGAATGCCACAGTTTAACGAAAAAGATATGGTAAATGATTATTTATCCGGCTTAAATTCAAGCTTAACCGATTATGCAAGCATCATCGCGCAAACGGACAATGAGCAATTACGTCAGACACTCATTCAAATGCGAAATGCAGATGAAGCTCGACAACGAACAATGTACCAATACGCATTACAAAAAGGATATTATCAGCCAGCGCAGCCTGCTACTCCAAACGAAGTGCACCAAATCAAAACGCAACTTTCTCAACCGCAATCGTAAAAAAACAGAAAAGGGGTCAATGTTGGCCTCTTTTTTTCATGCTATGAGACGTTAAAAAAATAAAAGGAGACACGCTCAAGGCGTGCCTCCAAAGCCATATATCTAGTTGTTATTGTTGTTGATAACCGCCCATTTGCTGTTGCGCCATTGCAACTAAGCGTTTTGTGATTTCTCCACCTACAGATCCGTTAGCGCGAGCTGTTGTTTCTGGTCCAAGGTTTACACCAAACTCATTTGCAATCTCATACTTCATTTGATCAATTGCTTGCTGTGCACCAGGAACCACTAATTGGTTAGAGCTGTTGCTACGATTTTGTTGTTGTGCCATAACATTTCAACTCCTTAAAAGTTTTATAATGGTTGGGTTAGCTGGAGTTGCACCAGCGTGTGAACGCGTATTTGTTCACTGCCTGCTCGGCTTAACCCAATGACTGTTTGTGAGTTTACTTGTAGTATGGGGCTTGTTCAAAAAACTATGCAAAAAAATAAAATGGTAAATTATGTGCAGATGAAAACGAAGGGAATTGAAAAAAATAAAGAAAATAGGTGAAAAAAGGAGACGGTTAAAACGTGGCAATCTGCTCATTATGTAATGGACTCAAAAACGTAACGCGCACCTGTCCGCAATGCCAAGCCGAAATCTTCGATAAAGGAAAAGTAACGGACTACTTCGATGATTACAGCGCATATATGGATATTGAAAGTATGAAGCTTTTTGATGGATTTCAACATTCGATTGAATTGCACCAATGCATTCATCTTTTCTTCTGTGAGTATTGTATGTATGAAGAATTGTATATTGTTCATGAACGAAATGAATCGTAATCGAGAATGACTAAAGTAATCGTACACTTCTGATCTTTGAGCCTGAAAGAGGAGCTAGGCGAGAATGATTTGTTACAGCTTTATTTTAAGTGTGAGGTGGAGGTTCCTATGTGTGACTTTGTTTAGTCTAAGCGCGGTAATGTGGTGTCTATGCGCGTGGCTGGGTTTTTAAGCGCGGCTATGTAATCTCAATGCGCGCGGCCGGTCCATTTAAGCGTGGCTATGTAATCTCAATGCGCGCGGCCGGTCCATTTAAGCGTGGCTATGTAATCTCAATGCGCGCGGCCGGTTCATTTAAGCGCGGCTATGTAATCTCAATGCGCGCGGCCGGTCCATTTAAGCGTGGCTATGTAATCTCAATGCGCGCGGCCGGATCATTTAAGCGCGGCTATGTGATGTCAATGCGCGTGGCCGGTCCATTTAAGCGCGGCTATGTAATCTCAATGCGCGCGGCCGGTTATTTAAGCGCGGCTATGTAATCTCAATGCGCGTGGCTGGGCCGTCTAAGCGCGGCTATGTGATGTCAATGCGCGGGGGTGGTGCTTTTAAGCGCGGCTATGTGATGTCAATGCGCGTGGCTGGGCAGTTTAAGCGCGGCTATGTAATCTCAATGCGCGCGGCCGGTCCATTTAAGCGCGGCTATGTAATCTCAATGCGCGCGGCCGGTCCATTTAAGCGCGGCTATGTAATCTCAATGCGCGCGGCCGGTTATTTAAGCGCGGCTATGTAATCTCAATGCGCGTGGCTGGGCCGTCTAAGCGCGGCTATGTGATGTCAATGCGCGCAAACCTCACTCCTATGCGCGAATAGACCATCCGGTCATCCGATGCCAAACCATTGAACGTTTTTCAAATAAAAAACAGCTCACTAAAAATAGTGAGCTGTTTTCAATATTATGCATTATGCAGTTGCTTCTGCAAGCTCTTCGCTTTTCGGACGAATGCGAGATTCTGTTTCTTTGTCGAAGAAGTGTGCTTTGTTCATGTCAAAGCCGAGTTGGACGTTTTCACCGCGTTGGATGTTGGAACGAGAGTCTACACGCGCAACGTATTCTTGGCCTTCGATTTGAGAGTAAAGCATGATTTCAGATCCCATTAATTCAGCAACCTCGATGTGAGCGTTAACGGCAGAGCCTTTAGCGGATTCAATGAATACTGGTTCGTCGTGAATATCTTCTGGACGGATTCCTAAGATAACTTCTTTGTCTGCGTAACCTTGTTCACGTAAGTATTTCATTTTTCCTTCAGGAACTTCTAGCACTGTGTTTCCGATGTGGAATTTGCCATCTTCTAGCTTTCCGTGGAAGAAGTTCATTGCTGGTGAACCGATGAAACCACCGACGAATACGTTTTCTGGTTTTTCGTATACATCTTTTGGTGCACCAACCTGTTGGATAATTCCATCTTTCATGACGACTAGGCGAGTTGCCATTGTCATCGCTTCTGTTTGGTCGTGTGTTACGTAGATTGTTGTTGTTTGTAAGCGTTGGTGCAGTTTTGAGATTTCAGCGCGCATTTGAACACGTAATTTCGCATCTAAGTTTGAAAGCGGCTCGTCCATTAAGAATACTTTTGCATCACGGACGATTGCACGACCAAGAGCAACACGCTGACGCTGACCACCGGATAAAGCTTTCGGTTTACGGTCTAAATATTGCTCAAGTCCAAGAATACGTGCAGCTTCTTTTACGCGACGATCAATTTCGTCTTTCGGGAATTTACGTAATTTTAAACCGAACGCCATGTTGTCATAAACGTTCATATGTGGGTATAGGGCGTAGTTTTGGAATACCATCGCAATATCACGATCTTTTGGTGCAACATCGTTCATGCGCTTCCCGTCAATGTAGAAATCACCTTTTGAAATCTCTTCAAGACCTGCAACCATACGTAATGTCGTCGATTTACCACAACCGGAAGGACCGACGAATACGATAAATTCCTTATCTTGAATATGTAGGTTAAAGTCTTTAACCGCTGTTACTTTATTATCATAAATTTTATAAATATGCTCTAAGCGAAGTTCTGCCATGTTTCGTTCCTCCTAATCCCTTGCTTTTGTTAATTTGATTGTAATCGATTTCAAATGTGGAGGAAACGGACAACGTGCACGAAAAGGGTAGAAGGTTTTTGTGCACATTGAACAAAGTGAATTTTCAAAAAAATTACCCAAAATGTCTTCCGAAGAAGCTACCGACAATGTAGCCAGCCCCAAAGATAATGGCAGCAGCAACGGTAACTAACACAATTTTTAAAAATAAAGGCTGTTTCATGTAAAAGTTCGTTAAAAGATTCATATCCATATCAATCGATCCTTTCTTTATGCAAAATGTACAAATAAACCGCTATGGCTTCTTTAAATTGACGAATGTCAATGCCGGTTCCCTCAATAAATTTATCGATTCGGTATTGAACGCTGTTGCGGTGCATAAACAATTTCTTTGCGGTTTGTGAAACGTTTAAATTTTGTTCGATAAATGTTTTGATGGTCGTTCTAATTTCGGTTTCTGTTAACAGTTCTTTGACGTTGTTCGAAAAGAAATTTGTTGAGAGCGAATCAAGGTAAAAAGCGACGAACATTTCGGAAAATGTCATCATCTCTTGCCCTTTTGGAATAATCGGTTGAATGGCTTCGACCAATTGAATTTCGCGTAGGATACTATCACGCGTATCGGCCCCCATTTGATGCATTTGCCCAACAAAAACCGATAGATCAATAAAAAAGTCCGCGGTAATGGTTTGAATGATTTGTTTGATTTCTTCTGTTTCTGCGGCTGCATTCGGTTCTTCTTCAACTATCCACCCATGTTGATCACTAAGCCAAACGAAAGCTGGTTCATTCATAACTCCTTCCATTGTGTTTGTCAGTAGTTCACGTTCTTCAATCGGTCTGTTCGAGAAAAAATAAAAAAAGCGAACCGCTTTCGGTACGGAAGTCATTTCTTTGTTTTCGTATATGTAAGCATACCATTTTCCGATATTTTTACGTTCGGTCATCTTAATCGGTGTGGCTATAAGTTTAAGTAACTCGAGTTCTCGTTCGGAAATTAGAGTTGGTTGAATGCCAAACATCTCTTTCTCGTCTGTTTCAAACCATAAAAGTTCGTCGGAATATGGTTCATTTGCCTCGATTAAGTGTGGGAATAATTGTTTTAATTTTTCGAGCATCATCGTCAACTCCTTTCCCGCTCATTCATTTCTATCGTACCAAAATTTTAACTTTTTTGCTTTTTGAATAGATTGATTTTACTTTTCGATGGAAAAATGAAAAAGACCGCTTATATCGCGGTCAATTAGTCTTGCCTATTTAACAATCTCCCTTACAATCGTAAGGTGGTTCTTCTTTTTCGAGGTCTCTTGCTTCTTCAATATTGGCCATTTCGTATCGGTAATGGACTGACCCTCCTGAAAGACCTTCATTAATCATTCGGTCAATGTCCATATACGCTTCGTTACGCCCTTCGTACTCTAAGTCTTTGCGCTCTTTGTTGTTCATCACGATTCCTCCCTGTAAAACGTTGGGTCGTGATTAGTTTGTGCTCGTCTCGTTCATTTATTTATGGAAATCAATCGTAAATGTGGAAGAGCATGAGTTCGTGAATTTGTTCAATGATTAATTGTTCTTTGTCTTTTGGGGGAATCGTCTGTCCCCACTCGATTTGACCAGAGCGATGGTAAATGGCATCGTAATGAACGCCGTTGAAGAAAAAGGAGATACGCCATCCGGGTAAGTTTGATTGCTTAAGTAATGGTTTCCATTGAAAGTGTGTAATCATAACATCTCACTCCTTTTTTTCTTTCGCTATTTTTAAAGAAGATTATTTTTTGAATGAAACGTGAAAGGCAGACGCTTTCATCAGGGAGATCTCTACTCGTTTTACTCTCAATTTACCCAAATGGGCAGTCGTATCGCAGGAATCTGTAGCCTTTCGCTAAAGTACTACATGAATTTATGACTTTTTCTTAGGTGTTTTATAGTAGTATTCGCTACTGAAAGGCGGAATCCCTTTTTGAGGTTGTAAGCTGGTAAAAATAGGAGACGAGATTGTCTAGTCCTTGTTCGTAAATTATTTGTTCATCGAATTTCATCGGTTTGGCATTCACTTCAAAGATATAGAGTCGACCATCAGGTGTACGGCCGATGTCGACCGAAAATTCACCGACTAATCCGTATCTGTTAGAAAGGGCCTCTCCAATATGTTGGCAAATTTCTTTTATATTACGCTCATTAAAACGGTCGGAAACAACGGAAAAAGGAATGATTTTTCCGCCTTTTGGTACGTGAGTGGTGACCGATTGCGCACAGGATACGCGTACGCCTATACCAGATACGACGAATTGGTTTTGAAACGCATGAACGTAGACTCGTACATCGTATTTGTGACCATTGAAGTGATCTGTTTCGATGCCTTCTTGAATGATATAAGGCGTCGTTTGAAACGACGGTTGAATGTGGTCAACCATTTCTTGAATGGATGGAATTGTCCATGTGTCGTTCGGCGTTTCCATGAAATAATGTGAAGCGGTACATGTGATTTTAAAAACGCCATCGCCTTTGCTACTTAATGCTCGTTTGATGTAGACAAATGGATACCTTCGAATGAAGGTGACAACATCTTGAATGGAGTCAATGGTCTTCGTCATAGGGAGATGAGTAGCTAACATTTCATGCTCTCGAAGTACTTCGTACACTTCTCCTTTATGAAAAAAATGACGGTTAAAAAAGGGAATATTATGATGATCAAATAGTTGGTACAGCCAGTTCATGGATACTTCATCCTCCCGAAACGGAAAGCGATTATACACGACGTCCGGGAATCGGAAAGGTTTTTGAATCCACTTTTTTTGAATGTATTGGAAACCATCGATTCGATTATTCTTGATTGTTGATGGCGTAAAGACGAAAGCATCACCACGTTGATGCCGAATTTTTGCTTGTAGTTGTTTAAATAACGCTACATTGCCGACAAACGGTTTTCCTGCCTGCGAGTCACCGGCTAAAATACCGACAAGAAAGGGTGTCTTCTTCATAGTGTCCCAGCCTTTTCGTGAATGGATTGCTTCATAAGGAATTGTGCATAGAAAAAAATGAGTTCTCGTGTAAGATGGTCTTCACGATTAAGTTCATCATGGTGGAAGATGGACCGCCCAGGCTTTGAATTTGCTTCAAACAGCCAAACTTCTCCATTCCGGTCAATGCCAAAATCAAATCCGATTTCACCTATATCACCATCTATTCGTTCCTCAATTTGCTCACTAATGGAGAGGGCTGCCTGATGCAGTCGCTCTCTTATCGAAAAGGAAGGCTGTAGGAGCGTTTCAATTTCAGGGATGGTTAAAATGGTCCCGCCAGTTTTCACATGGGTCGTAACACTGCCTTTCCCTGCGACTTTTCCGGCCATTGCACTTAGCTTCCACTTTCCGTGTTCATCTTTATTCGTATGGACACGAAAATCAATTGGTAACTGCTGATGATGGAGGAGGGGGATGGCTTGTTGAACGATATACCGACTTAACTGCCGATTTTGAAACGTTTCTGTAAAAAAAGCTTGAATCGAAGGGTATTTCGTTAACCGTTTTTGATTCTTTTCATCGATATAGCGTGCGTAATACTTCTTTTCTTGAGGAGTGTAGCTTAACTTGTACACCCCTAGGCCAAGTGAGCCGTTAATCGGTTTTAAAAAGACGCTAAAGTATTCGTGTATCATGTCTTCAACTTGTTTAATTGTAGGGTTCGGAATAGTTGCTGGAATATAAGCTTCACATGGGGTATTGACTAAGAAATCGGTCACATCTGTTTTGCTTAAAAAGCGTTCGTTAAATAGAGGGATGTGCCATTTTTGTTGGAAGCTTTTCATCAGTGATTGAAAAGTGTCTAACGTTTCGACCTTCCGATTTGGAAGTCGATTGTAAATGACATTTGGGAAAGGGGCTTTTATTTTTTCCCACCCTTTGTTCGTATAGGTGTAGCCTTCAATCCATTCATTTTCCCAATCGATTTGATGGGCGCCGAATACGTATGAGAATGAGCCAGCTTTTTTGCTGCTTTCAATGTATTTGGAAAACATCATCGACCGTTTTCCAAGCGGACGTAACGGAGATTTCGTAAAGCCTGCTGATAAGATGCCGACAATAGGGCCAATATATAATCTACGATGGACCAGAAGGAGATTCATTTCCATTCCATCGCGCATACCTAACTTTTCACTCAAAGTTGTTGATACATACATGTGGTGGGGATGGTGACTATGGTAGTAAATTCTACATGACCTCGTTTTCTGTCCGAAAAAAAGGTCAGAAATTCGATAGGCTTGGAACGATTGAGGAAGTACAATCGCATCTTCATGGTGTTCAACAAGGTGGATGTTGACTCTCATAACGGTTCACCTCCTGTTCTAATACATATAAGCCGTACAGTAATGGTGCTTTATATAAATCTTCTGCCCGCTCAGGGGCGAGGTGGAAAATAATTTTATAACCCGGTTTGGAATTTACATCTAACAGCCAAATTCGTTTATTTTGTAAATCTACGCCTACATCGATTCCGAGTTCAAAGAGAGTATGGAATCGCGTCTCCATAGCTGGCAATAGCTTTTGAAGTAAATCATCTACTTGTTCAGACGGGTCCCAAGTGAGTGTCCTTTCATTAAAGGGAAGAAATCGTCCCCCTTTAGCGATGTTGGAAACATAAGCAAATTGTTGTCCTAAACGGATCGCTTTTGATCGAATAGTCCACTGCCCGTTTCGGTCTTTTTGAAGGAGCAGTCGAAGGTCAAAAGGACGATGGTCTTCGGTACGTAAAGAAAGAAGTGGTTGGATGAGATAAGGAGATTTTTTCAATAATGCCTTCAGTAGCGTTGTTGCGATTGGTTTGGTAACGATCTTTTCTTTTGTTTCGTTTGATTTAGTCACATATTGCAACACATATCGTTCTGATGATGAAGATTTAAAGGTCATGATGCCTCGCCCGGTTGAGCCAAAAACGGGTTTGACAATAATCTTTTTCCATTTTTGAAGGAAGGAAAAGACAAGGTTTACGTCATCGACGAATTCCGTTGTCGGCAAATACCGTTTCACACCGGATGTTTGCAGACGTTCATAAATCGTCCATTTATTCGGAAGCCCGTATTGAAGAAACGGAATATTGGTCGCTTGTTTCAATTGTTGTACCCTTTGTTTTTGCTTGGAATTCGGTTTGGCATAATGGCATCGATCGTAAATGATATCTGGTAAGGGGAGTGTTGTTTTCTCCCACATTTTATGTGTTGGAAGATACCGCTCACCGGAAACATAGTCATCCATGTACCCTTCAGGAAGGAAGCGAATACACGTAAAACCGTACTGTTTTGCTGCTTGAGCGACACCGGATAAATAGGCTTGTTCATGTTTTTCGTTCGTCACGAGAAATCCGATGGTGGGCATTTGATTCATTCCTTCCATATCTCAAATGTAGAGATGGCAAGTTTTCATAAACTTGCCGATACTCCTACAATATATGCGTCGCAATTAGCCATCATAACCGGCGAGGTATAGACAGTGATGGGCAATTGCTTTGACCGATGGACGGTAAGAATTGGATGAATTCGGGGTCATGTTTTTTGAAGGCTTTGTATTCATTTCTAGTAGCCATGGATGCCCCTCTTCACTTAACGCCATGTCGATGCCGAATTCCGCGAACGTTCCATCCATATTGGCAGAAATCGTTTTGGCAGCTTCCACCGAGATTTCAAAAAGTAGTTTTCGGATATGATGATGAGTAGCAGGAAAAAGAGTAGATAACAGGAATGTTAAATCATGAAGCTCGCCGCCCTTTGCAATGTTAGAAACGAACTGATTTTCAGCAGACACACGCGCGACCGCAGAAGTGACGACCCATTTATGTGAAGATTTTTTATGACAAAGGATGCGAAAATCAACAGGCCGACCTTTGAAACGAATAAGGGGAATTGCTTCTTGGACGATATACGGCTCTTTCTTTATTTGTGGATAAAGAAACTCATACAACTCTCCGAATTGTTGAAATGTTTTTGATGATGGGGGGTTCGTATTCGATTCTTTCACGCTGAATCGTTCGTTCTCTTTTTGAATTTGATAAATGTTTCGACCTTGACTTCCGTGAATCGGTTTTAAAAATACGTGTAAGAAATCGTGGAGATACGTTTCAAGGGCATGCTTTGAATCGAGCAATGCTGTTTTGGGTACGTAAGGATGAAGATGACTTTTTTCGGCTAGAATATCGTGTATCTCCCATTTATTTAAATACCGTTGATTAAAGAATGGAATGTCATATTGGTGAAGTTGATGTATGATGAATTGGTATTTCTCGGATTGTTCAAATTTCCGTGAATGAATACGGTTATATACGACGTTCGGAAGCGGAAGTGAACGGTATTCTTCCCATTTTCCTTCATGGAAACAGTACCCCCCAAAGTCGGGTTGTTGAAACTTTGTTGGGGACGATACGTATACAAATGCATGGCTTTGTTCCCCGAATAAGGCGAACTCTTCGCAAAATGTATGGATATTGCCAAATGTTCGATCGGAAGTCGTCACATCCTCCGTGACAATCGCGATAATTGGGCCGAGTGAAAGGATATGGGCCTTTTCATCGTATTGAAGTTGCAGCGGTATGTTTACAATCGGTAAATGTAATGTTTCAAAAATCGAATGGCTGGCGTAGATGGCTGACTTCTCATCGTGCACAAAGCTTGTCATCGCATGAACGGTTTTTTTGCCGCATTTTATGCGAATGCTCGACCGAAGAGGGATGTGCAGTTGAGCTTGTAATGTATCGCTCATTTGAATATGATGATACGCTGATTTTGTTTTAAGTGGACGTACAATCACTTTTTCCATTTTCATTTCCACCCTCATTTGCAAAGAAAGACTGTCAAGTTCTATAATAATGTCTTAGGCAAATGTTGCTATCATATCGTATGTTTTTTTTAAAATATCGTGATTTTAGAATGAGGAAGATGCGCATGAAAGTTTTTGTAATGATCTTATTCATGATGGTTATCGGGGCTTTAATCGGAGGGGTGACGAATTCACTTGCTATCAAAATGCTCTTTCGACCGTATAAGCCGCTTTATGTATTTGGAAAACGAGTTCCGTTCACACCTGGACTCATTCCGAAGCGACGAGATGAATTGGCTACTCAGCTCGGAAAAATGGTTGTGGACCATCTCGTGACACCGGAAGGGATTAAGAAAAGACTCGAAAATGAGTCCTTCCAAAAAAGTATTAGAAGCATTATTGAAAAAGAAATTTCGCGTTTTATTAAAAAGGATTTAACACTTGGTGAATTGCTTGCTTCCTTCGGGTTTGATAATGCGAAGGAACAGACAAACGGTAGACTAACGAAGTTCATTGAAAAGAAAGTCCAATCCTTCTTAACTTCTGAACAAAGCGTTAAGCAACTATTAAGCGAGCGCTGGAATGATGAAGTGAAACAACTTATGCCAAAGCTCGCATCTTATATTGCAGATCGAGGGGCTGCCTATTTTGAAACGGACGAAGGAAAAAAGCGACTAAAGAAAATGATTGATGACTTTCTTCTCGGGCGCGGCATGTTAGGAAATATGCTGCAAATGTTTTTAGGAAATACGAGCATAGAAGAAAAAGTTCAACCAGAAGTTATAAAGTTTTTCCGTCATGAAGGGACGGTTCAGATGCTCACAAACCTTCTTGAAGGTGAATGGGATAAGCTTTCAGATCGTCCGGTCCATGAAGTCACAGCAAAGTGGGATGTAGAAGCCATTAGCCGTTCGGTTGCTGAGCGAGTTACGGCTGAAATTCAAGTGGACCGACAGTTCGACCGGACCATTTCAGAACTTTTACAGCCGTATGAAGCCATCATCATTAAAAAAGGAGTTCCGAAAGTGATGGATGTGATTCGGAATTACATTCGCGAGCGAATTGGGATGATGATGAACATGATGAACATTGACCAGATCGTTAAAGAGCAAGTCGAAACCTTTTCTGTTGAGCGACTTGAAGAAATGGTCTTATCCATATCGAGACGTGAATTTAAAATGATCACCTATCTAGGTGCGCTTTTAGGCGGGATGATTGGCCTTGTTCAAGCCATTATTGTGTTAGTGTTATGAAGAATTGAAGGAAAGTCCTACGATAAAAAAAGCGATCTACATGCAAACGGCATAGGATCGCTTTTTTACATTGTTTAGTTTGGCTTGGTCATCTCATAGATTTTGGTCATGCGGTTTTTTAGTACCTCCATTTGAACGAAACGAGCTTCACGAATCACTTCTTTTCCATCGACGAAAAATAGTAGAACTGGGGCGGTAAAAATGGAATACGCTCCAGCAACTTCTGGAACATCATCAGCATTAATTTCCCCGAATTGAACGGCTGGAAACGCCAATAACATGTCGATAACTTTCGGTTTTAAAGCATGACAAACAGAGCAATTCGATTTCGAAATGTATAGAAAGGCAAATGGATGCTCTTCAATAAAGGTGCGTGCTTCTTCCATTGATGTAATAATGTTCATGATCTCCTCCACAATATTGATTGATTTCTTCTATCATACCGATTTCCATGCGGAGTAGCTAGAAATATGATATGATGAAAGAAGTTTGAAAATTAGAATAATAATACCTTGCATCTTAGACCTCTACATATGAAAAAAACATATGGAGGTATGTGATGTATCAAAAAGAATTGTTTCTGTTGAAGGATGGTATGAGCCACCGTGCTCTCATTCGAAATTATGACGTGGATGATTTTGACTCCTTAATTAACATTCAGCGAGAATGCTTTCCCCCTCCATTTCCGAAAGAGCTTTGGTGGAATGAAGACCAATTATATGAGCATGTTCACCGCTTTCAAGATGGTGCGCTTTGTATGGAAGTGGATGGTGAAATCGTAGGATCGATGACTGGCTTAATCGTTCCGTTTAATCCGAAGCAGCCGAACCACACGTGGGAAGAAATAACGGACAATGGATACATTCGCAATCATTCGGAAACGGGAAATACGTTGTATGTCGTTGATATTAGTGTACGGCCATCGTATCGAAAGCTCGGCATTGGAAAATGGCTCATGTTCTCTATGTACGAGGTCGTTATTCAACGAAAGCTCGACCGCTTGCTTGGTGGAGGGAGAATGCCTGGCTACCATAAGGTACAATCGAGTTATTCTCCTGAAAGTTACGTCGAGCACGTAACGAAAGGAAAGTTGAAGGATCCAGTCTTAACGTTTTTACTAAAATGCGGTAGAACCCCGCTATCGGTTGTCCCGGATTATTTGGAAGACGAAGAGTCTTGTCACTACGGCGTATTAATGGAGTGGAAAAACCCGTTTCGTACTCAACATAGCGAGAAGAAAGCGGCGAGAAATGAAACGAATATGACGTCTTAAATTGAATGTTTGGAATATGTTTGTTATAGTGGAAAGGTCATTTTACATGATCTTGAACAATTATTAGGAGGTTTCCATTTTGGCAGAAAATTTATATGATGTGGCGTATAAGTTAGAAGAAGCGTTACGTGAGAGTGAAGAATATAAAACGTTAAAAAAGCTTTATGATGAAGTGGAGAACGATGAATCAGCAAAAAGAATGTTCGAAAACTTCCGTGACATTCAATTAAAACTTCAACAAAAGCAAATGAACGGTGAAGAAATTACGCAAGAAGAAGTAGAACAAGCGCAAAAATCAGTACAACTTGTTCAGCAGCACGAGAAAATCGCAAAATTAATGGAAAGCGAACAGCGCATGAGCATGGCGATCCAAGATTTAAACAAAATCATTATGAAGCCGCTAGAAGAGTTATACGGAAGCATTCAAAATTAATACTTGCTAGAAAATCGAGGTCAAAGCCTCGATTTTTTCTTTTTATTGTTACGGAAAGTTTAAGTTCAATAAAGTGTTAAAGTATTCTCTTTACCGTTTTTTTGGTGTCTAGCTCCAAGCGCCATCAGCTCGGGTCGTTTCGGCCCTGCTGTGGCGACGGAAGCCTCCTCGCAGGTCCTCCAGCGCCCTTCGCCTAAGGACTTGCGCTTTGCGCTTTTCTTAAGTCACGTAGTAAAGGTAATCGAGCGGGTGAGCAAAAGAAAAGACAGAAAAGAAGTCGTTTGTTAAAATTGGTAATTATTGAATTGAATAGAAGAGGACCGTGATACACATGTCGAAAATGAAGCTTTATGCTTTAATGCTTACTGTCATGATGCTTTGGGGATTTAACGTCATCGCGATTAAAGTCATCGTGGAGGTGTTTGACCCAGCTGCAATTACAGCTTTTCGGATTTTCGTAGCGGGTTTAACCGTCATGGCATTAGTCATCATCTGGCGTGAAATCCGTTGGTTAACGAAAAAAGAAGGGTACTACGTATTCGTTGCAACGATAACCGGAGTCGTCGCCCATCATTTCTTTTTAGCGATTGGGGTGGCGAATACAACCGCTTCGAACGCTGGTTTAATTGCGGGACTCGTTCCGTTACTAACGACGCTCTTTGCAGCGATGTTTTTAGGGGATCGGTTAACGGTTAGTAAATCATCCGGTATTTTATTCGGTCTTGTCGGCGTTGCATTTATCATTTTAAATGGCAGCGGAAGCATTTCATCCATATCAAAAGGGGATTTATTCGTATTTCTTTCCATTACGGCTCAGGCGATTAGCTTTATTTTTATTAAAAAAGGAACAGAAACAATGAGCCCGCGACTCATGACAGGGTGGATGCTTTTGTTTGGCTCAGGTGGGTTATTGATAACAAGTCTTCTATTGAACCCAAGTGGTATTCAAACGTTTAGTCTCGGTTCACCGTTTGTTTGGGTGGTCTTTGTCAGCTCGGCCGTGTTTGCTACTGCACTTGGCCACAGTATGTACAATTATACTATTCAACATTTAGGGCCAGGAGAGACGGCAATTTTCATTAATATGACGCCATTTTTTGCTTTACTTGGGTCGTATTTGTTTTTAGGAGAGACGATTACGCCTGTCCAAATCTTTGGTTTCCTTTTAATTATTATCGGGGTTTTACTCGGCACGGGTGCAGTAAAGCCGTCGTTGTTTAAGATTAATAGACATAAGCGCGCCTATTAAACTTAGATGGTTCGATAAACAAGTTCGGTTCTAATTCGGTCAGGAAGGACATAATCTCATAGTAGCATGAGACATCATGAGAAGGGGGACCAACTGTGATTTATCGATTATTAGCTTTAAATATTGACGGAACGTTACTGAGATCGAACGGTCGCCTACAAAGCTCAACTAAAGAGGCGATTGAATTTGTTCAAAATAAAGAAGTTTATGTTACCCTCGTAACGAATCGACATTTTCAATCCGCTAAAAAGTTAGCAAAGGCGTTAAAATTAGATTCGTATCTTATCACTCATAGTGGAGCATTTATTGCGAATCAGTTAGATCAGCCGTTATTTGTCCGAAGAATTCCGGAAGATCGTACGTTTAATCTCATTCAAGTATTGGAAAACTTTTCGTGCAATGTGCGCATCATTCATGAGCGTTTTTCCATCGGGAATCGGAAAAAAATCCAAACGAACTTAATGAGTAAGACGTTATTAAATACAGCCGATCCGTTATTCTACCCGATTCAATTTGTGGAATCATTAGGTGATACGCTGCGGGATGAACCAGTAGCCGCACCGAAAATTGATATATTCTTCGGAGAACCTTCCGAATTAACAGAAGTCCAGCAACTCCTGACGAGCAATTTTCCTGAAGTAGAAGTTATCAAGGTAAATGACGCAAAACTCGAAGTCTTGCCAAAAGGTGTATCGAAAGCCACAAGCTTACTCGCTTTAGGCAATCACTTAAACATAAAGAAAGAAGAAATGGTCGTCATCGGAAGCGAGCTTGACGACATGGAAATGATTGAAGAAGCAGGCTTAGGCGTTGCCATGGGGAACTCACCATTTGAAGTGAAGCGAAAAGCAGACTGGATCACAAGAAGCAACGACGAGCAAGGCGTAGCTTACATGGTAAAAGAACACTTCCGAAAACAACAACGTATTCAATTTTTGGAGCGGATAAAAAAATAAGGTCCAATCGGGGGAAGAGATACCATCGAATCTTGGTGGTGTCTCTTTTTCAATTATTTTTACAAAATTCTGGAAAAATCAGAAGGGAGTAATGGTTGTGCAGAAGTTATTCATACTAATTATGCCGTTCTTATTCCTATTAGTTGGTTGTTCAAAGAAGGGAGAACCTTTTCATCCTGACCAAAGCTCTATTTGTGTTTTAGACGAATAATATTATCGTGGCGGAATTCCGAAAGGGAATAGAACAGGAGATATATAAATATATCCTAATAGAGAAATCATGATGGCAGACAAGATTAGCGTAATGGTGCTTTGGATGACTAATTTTTTATCGTTTTTCTTATCTAACGGTATTCCAATCACTGCCAAAATAAATGATGCGACAAGGACTGGAATTAGATAATATATCCGAGTTGTATTACTATAATCAGCGACAACAAAATTCCAGAGTATGAAAAGAACGAGGCCAACCAAAGTAACTCTATACGACCAGTTATTAGCTAAGACCTTCACGTGTTTCTTTTTCAATCTCCCCATTATATCTTACCTCCGAGATAATGTAATAATAATTTCAATTTTTTTCAATAAATGTAAATATTGTATTATCGTTCACTTATTCTTCCTGCAATGCTCGTATTATTTGTATGTGCCATGTTAGTTGGAATACAAGTCTCCAACATAGGGGCGATGATGGAAGAAAGTCGTATGACGTCTTTAGGAGACTATGGGGTAGATTTGACTTTCGGTATTAATCTTGCTCTTCTTATCTCAACATTCATTTTAGCATCCAATGCCATTAGTGAATGTATGAATTGTTTATTAACTGAAAGAAAGTCAGAACTAAATATGTACCATACGATCGGATGGACACATCAACGGATTTTATATAAAGTAGCCAAAGAAGCTTTCGGATGGGTGGTGCTTTCGGTACTGATTGGGCTACTATTTAGCGGAGCGACTCTGCTTCTTTTCGGGACATCAATAAAGTGGATATTAATAGGATGCACCATATCGTTCTGGGTTTATGACGCTTCTCTTTTTCAAACCGTTTATTATTTCTAGTTTCCAAAATTTCGAAGCTAATGCCAACGTGGTTTGTTCTAATAGGATTAGTTCCTACCTTTTCAATTCCCCCCACCCCTTCCATTCCCTTAAAGGAAACATTCTTCTGTTGACTTAAACGTCACCACTTCTGTACACTAAAAGGAGTTTTGATTTTATTCATAAAGGTGATTACATGCGTATTCAAATAGATCATATTCAAGATGAGCGATTTTATCGTCCTATTCAGTTGATTTCAAATTTGTTTTATGAAGAGCCAGAAGTTTCATTCGAACGAGTGGAATCGGCGGATCTTGTTGTATCGTTTAACATTCTAGAAGAGAACGATACGGTTCATGTGACGGGTAATCTCGTTGCTGGCGAGAACGTGTATACGGCTGAGCATCGTAAAGATTTGGCGTCATTTGAATCGGAAAAAGAGCGGTTTAAACAAGTGAAAAATGCGTTATCGCACGTGTATTTGTCCGTTATGCAACAATATACAGGTGTTATTCAAAAGTGGGGGATTTTAACGGGAGTGCGCCCGACGAAATTGTTCCACAAAAAAATGCAAGAAGGCGTAGCGAAGGAAGAAATCTATCGTCAATTAAAGGAAGATTATTTAATTACGGATGAAAAGATTGAGTTGATGGAACGGATTGTCGACCGCCAATTAAGTGTCGTTCCGGATCTATATTCTCTTCAAAATGAAGTGAGCATTTACATCGGAATTCCGTTTTGTCCAACAAAATGTGCTTATTGCACGTTCCCTGCGTATGCCATAAACGGAAAGCAAGGGAAGGTTGACTCGTTTTTAGGTGGATTGCATTATGAAATGCGTGAAGTGGGGAAATGGCTGAAAGAGAAGGGAATCAAAATTACGACCGTATACTACGGTGGTGGAACACCGACAAGTATTACAGCAGAAGAAATGGACCTATTATATGAAGAAATGTACGAATCATTCCCGGATGTGAAAAACATTCGAGAGATTACGGTTGAAGCTGGTCGCCCTGATACGATTACGCCAGAAAAATTAGACGTGTTAAACAAGTGGAACATAGACCGAATTAGCATTAACCCACAATCGTATATTCAAGAAACATTAAAAGCAATTGGTCGTCATCATACGGTTGACGAGACGATCGAAAAGTTCCATTTAGCACGGGAAATGGGAATGAACAACATTAATATGGACTTAATTATCGGGCTACCTGGTGAAGGGGTTGAAGAATTTAATTACACCCTTTCTGAAACGGAAAAACTAATGCCCGAATCGTTAACAGTTCATACATTATCCTTTAAACGTGCTTCTGAAATGACAAGAAACAAAGAAAAGTATAAAGTAGCAAGCCGAGAAGAAATCGAACAAATGATGGATAACGCGGTAAAATGGACGGATGAACATGGCTATGAACCTTACTACTTGTATCGAATGAAAAACATTCTAGGAAACCTTGAAAACGTCGGCTATGCAAGAGAAGGTCAAGACAGCATTTACAATATTATGATTATGGAAGAGCAACAAACCATCATCGGGCTAGGCTGCGGAGCTTCTAGTAAGTTCATTCATCCGAAAACAGGAAAGATTACACACTTTGCTAACCCGAAAGATCCAAAATCGTACAATGACGGCTTTGAACATTATACGAAAGAAAAATTAAAAATTTTAGACGAACTATTTCAATAAGTGCAGATAAGCCTCCAATGAATGTTGGAGGCTTTTTCTATGGGATCTGAACAGTCTGTATTACATCGTCACATTCCTTGATTTTGAGCAAATCGGTTTTAGCTCTTCAATCATATCGTGAATGGAAAGAAGCTCGAATAGGACCACACATTTTGGATGAAAGTGATGATGGTATTTGGCTGGTTTCACATTTGATAAATCATGTTTGTACGTCCAAAAATGGCTATCCAGTTTTTCTATGAGTGCATAATGCTCCGTTGAAATGGAGTGACAATGGTCTTTTAAAATAGTTGCAATGGATTCGATGGTTTGTTGAATTAAGATACGCTCTTCGTTGGACCATTCATGGCGGTCAACGGGTGCGTACAATAAATTACCTAAATGGTAATGAATCTGTTGTAATATCGTCAGCTTCTTTTGATTATAATGAAAGGTCCGCATTTCTTCTTTTGTATGTTTGTGATATTTCCAGTCTTGTTGTTGGTAGTTCATGAGAGTGTATGTCTTTTTTAAGTCTTCCGTTAGACGTTCAAACGCACGTAAGGTCGCTTTTTGTTTGGAATGATCGCCAAGCCACTCTTGGAGGCGATGGTCTAATAAATCCGCTACTTCCATAAACAACGTATGGATTTGCTTCGATACCGTTTTTGAATAGTTCGGTGGGATTAAGAAGAAATTGACGAAAGTAGAAACGATAATGCCAACAGACGTAGTCATTAATCTTGTAAAAAAGGCATAAAGATAATGGTCGTCTGTAACGGGAATCATCGCGACAGCCGTAATGGTGGCAACGAGCGTACCCGCTTCAAGGCGCAGTTTTTGACATGTTACAATCGTGAACATGGCCGATAAAGCGTATGAAAGTGGGGAATGATCGAGTAAATAGGTAAAGGTCATGGCATAAGCTGAGCCGATGGTGGAAGCAGGAAAGCGGATGATGCCTTTTTTAATCGAATCGTGGGCCGTCGGTTCAATGGTTACAATCGCAGTAATGACCGCAAAGATTGTCGGCAAGTTAAAATGTTGGCAAATAAAAACCGTAATGAGTACGGCAATTCCTGTTTTTAAAACTCTACCTCCAACGAAATTCCATTTTCTCATAGCAGTCCCCTTCTTTATAGTTGTCTCTATTACATTATTATACCCCTTTGTCAATCTCTTTCAGACAACGCATACAGCTTGTTTTTTTATAATAAAATGAATATCCATTCATTTTTTCAGCCTTCTTAGAAGGATAATGAATGGTAAATTCAGAATTTATACGTGTAATGAAGAAGAAGGGGGAATCACTATGGGAGAAAATTTTCAAACGTTACATTTATTTATGGATGAAAAGCATGCGCATTTACAGTTTCATCGTCCAGAGTCGATGAATGCGATGGATGAACAAATGTTGAAGGAAATCAATCAAGCGCTATCGATTATTGAAAATTCAGGCGTACCGATGGTCTTTATCTCGGGAGCTGGCCGTGCGTTTTCGGCAGGTGGCGACATCAAAACGATGCTCCAATCTGATCACAACGAAGGTTTTTCGTATATCATGGGTCTAATTGAGGAAATGACGGTGCGCTTATCCCAATTGCCAGCCGTGACGGTAAGTGTGATTCATGGGGCGGCTGCGGGACTTGGCTTAAGCTTTGCCTTAGCTTCTGATGTCGTGTATGCACACGAAGAAGCGAAAGTAGCGATGAATTTCATTAATATTGGTCTCATCCCTGACGGCGGTGGTCACTACTTCATGGCACAGCGATTAGGGGAAGTGAAAGCGAAGCAAGTCATTTGGGAAGGGAAGACATATAAAGCGGCTGAAGCGGAGAAAATGGGTCTCATTGATGGAACGTTCCAACAATCAGTAGAAGAGAAAATTGAATTGGTGAAAGAAACGCTTTCGAAGCGTCCATTAAAAGCGATGATTGCAACGAAAAAAGTTCTCAAAGCAGCGAATGAATCGACGTTAAAACAAACGCTACAATTAGAAGCGGCATTCCAAGAGGAAATGCGGATGTCCGCTGATCATCGTGAAGGAATTCAAGCGTTTTTAGAAAAAAGAAAGCCGGAATTTAGTGGGAAATAAGCGTGAAAACCAAATTAAAAACACCCGTCAGCGGAGACCGCTGATGGGTGTTTAACGGTGAAATAATATGAGCTTACCAGCAGAAGATGTACAACGGTGCGTCGTTTCTAAATAGTTGTGCTCACGTAGTTTTTCCGTGCCAATTTTTTTAGCTTCTTGTTCATTTGCTGCTTCAAATGTTTCATCAAGCAAGGTTTCCCCTGATTTGCTAAAGACCGTTAATGTATAAGTTGCCATATGTTATCCTCCTTCCCCACTTTAGTATTTCAATATTTGTTCGGAAAATCCTGCTTTCTTGAAACATCTTGCTAACATAAAACGTAATACCATATTGAGAGGAGGAACAAAATGACTGTTAAACTTGAACAGGTTACGAAGAATTTTGGCGATTTTACAGCGGTCAACAATTTGTCCATTGAAATTCCAAAGAATGAAATCTTCGGGTTTTTAGGGGCAAACGGTGCCGGAAAGACTACCACTTTCCGAATGATATTAGGGTTGCTGTCACCTACATCTGGTCGTATTACGTGGGGTGGAAAGGCTATTAATTACAGTAATAGCGAACAAATCGGGTATTTGCCGGAAGAAAGAGGGCTTTACCCGAAGTTGAAAGTGAAAGATCAACTTATTTATTTAGGACGATTAAAAGGAATGGATAAACAAACAATCCAAAGAGAGATGGAGTATTGGCTTGAGCGGTTTAAAGTACCTGAGTACGCGAACAAGAAAGTTGAGGAGCTATCAAAAGGGAACCAACAAAAAATTCAGTTTATAACCGCGGTCCTTCATAAGCCAAAGTTGCTCATTTTAGATGAGCCATTCAGTGGACTGGATCCTGTTAACGTTGAATTGTTAAAAGAAGCGGTTATTGAATTAAAAGAAAAAGGAACGTCTATTGTTTTCTCCAGTCACCGGATGGAGCATGTAGAAGAGCTCTGCCAATATTTATGTATCATGCATAAAGGGCAGCCGGTCGTTCACGGCTCGTTAAAAGAGATCAAACGTTCATTTGGAAAGAAAAATGTGACAGTTCACGCCGATTTCGATGTTGGCTATTTAGCTGAACTCCCTGGTGTGACAAAATCGAAGAAAACACCAGCAGGAATTGAGCTTCAAATTGAACGGGAGGACATTTCACAATCAATCTTTGAGGCGCTTAATGGAAGAGGGTTTATCCGAAAATTTTCACTCGAAGAACCATCGCTTAATGATATCTTCATTGAAAAGGTAGGTGCCTCATATGAATAAGTTTTGGATTATGCTCGGCCATACATACTTTTCGAAACTGAAAAGTAAATCGTTTATCATTTCAACGGTCATAACCTTGCTTTTTATTGTAGGTTTATCAAATCTTGAACGTATCATTTCATTATTTGATAGCGATGAAACAAAAGAAATAGTCGTCATTGATGAATCGAATCAGCTGTATCCTTTCTTTGAACAACAAATGTCCATTTTTGAAGGCATAGACGTGAAACAGAGTGACAAAGGAGAAGGGGAGCTTGAGGAAGACGTTCTTCAAGATGAGATTAACGGCTATCTTATCCTAAATGTCGACGAAGAAGGGTTGCCAACGGCGTCTTATTATTCGAAATCGATGACAGAATCGGATATTCAACAGGCGATTGAACAATCGCTTCAACAAATGAAACTCGCTATTGGTACGCAACAATTAGGAATTGATGCTGCCAAGCTTCAACAGTTGTATGCGCCAGTTGAAATTGAAAAAGTGGCTTTACTTGACACCGCAAAATCAGAAGAAGAGTTAAACCAAGCAAGAGGTCTTGTTTATGTGTTGTTATTTGTCATTTATTTTGCGGTCATCCTGTACGCCAACATGATTGCGATGGAAGTCGCGAACGAAAAATCTTCGCGCATAATGGAAATTCTCGTTTCAAGCATGTCACCCATTCAACAAATGTTTGCGAAAATCTTCGGAATTGCCTTATTAAGCTTGACACAGTTCTTACTCATCGCATCCGTTGGTTTTACGTCGATGAAGCTAAACAGTGAAAATGGAATTGGGATCGGAGGCTTTTTACAATTTAATGAAGTGCCAATCCAAACCTTTGTTTATGCCATCATCTTCTTTGTACTAGGCTATTTCCTTTATTCAACATTAGCCGCATTTTTAGGATCACTCGTTTCGAAAATAGAAGATGTGCAGCAATTGATTACACCACTTACATTTGTGATCGTCGCCGCTTTTATGATTGCGATGTTCGGTCTATCAACGCCAGAAGCATCGTTTATAAAAATCACATCGTTTATTCCATTTTTCACTCCGATGATCATGTTTTTACGCGTCGGAATGGTGCACGTCCCAGCGTGGGAAATTGCCCTTTCGATTGCTCTGTTAATTGGCACAATCCTTTTATTCACATGGTTCGGTGCAAAAGTATACAAGGGCGGTGTGCTATTATACGGCAAGACATCGTCATTTAAAGACATAAAAAAAGCGATGCAGCTGACGAAAGAGGATTAAAGAAGAAACCTTTTTTGATCGAGAAACACTTGAACTTGAAATAACGACATGACGAAGAGACCAGATAAAACTAGATCTGGTCTCTTCTTTTGGATATAGACACTTGTATTTGGGACTGTAGCCTAAATAGCGGAATGTCAAAAAATCATCGACCTCCATTACTCCACTAAACTAATTTCTTTCGCGACGACCTTTCGACTTTCCGAATTTTTATTTATTCTTTCTGGCTCCACAAGAACAATGTGGATTCGATCACCTATCGTTAAGTTTTCTAGATTGATTGCTTCCCCATGTAAGTCTTTTACCACCGTTTCGTCTGTCGTTTCAACTTGGCAAGTGTAGAGAACATCGTCTGAACTATGGTTACTCGTTTCATCCAGCAAGTGATTACAACCGACTAGTAGTTCGCCATTCCTAACCTGTTCGATTTTTCCTTCAAACGAATCTATTTTTGTACATCCTGCTACAAATAGGATCGAGAATAAGAAAATGAAAATAGATTGATGCACCGTTTTCCCTCCCTTAAGATAAATAAATGAATCTAGGAACCATAAATTTTCAATCTTTTTTTCGTCTGTGGATGTATATTTGGACACAGAGTAAGAATAATCCTAATCCATTAGCTATTGCCATAATAATATGATAAATGTTTGAAGAGTCTTCCATTAGATAAGAGACATATCTGTAAACGTTAAATATTAATAGGATTATAGATTATAAAAATAGTCTGTACATAAATTGCCGTCCCGTCGTTTAATCAGCTAAGTACATAATTGGACCTAATTAGGCCGTTTGAAAACAAATACACATTTATGTAAATTATACCAAAGTATTCAACTTCTTTGTCCATGAATGATATTCAAAACATTCATTTAATTTTGATAAAATATTTGTATGACGACGCCAACATGAATGAGTTTAAAACTCACATGATAAGGGTAAAGAAAAGGGAAGAGACGAAGGAGTGAATGATTTTGGCTGAGAAATTGGATTTGTCACAGTTTGAAAAGAAAATGATTATTCGTCCGATGGAGAAAAAGGACATTGAACATATTATTCGCATGCAGGCTATTTGCTTTCCGGGGATGGAGCCTTGGAAAGTGGAGCATTTGGAAAGTCATTTATCTGTTTTCCCAGAAGGTCAGTTCGTTGCTGAATTGGAAGGAAAAGTAATCGGGTCTTGTTCGAGTCTCATCATCAATTTTGATGAGTATGATGACCGTCATACATGGGATGATGTAACCGATAATGGCTATATCACAAATCATAATCCAGAAGGATACAATTTGTACGGGATTGAAGTGATGGTGCACCCCGATTATAGACGAATGAAGGTTGGGCACCGCTTATATGAAGCGCGAAAAGAATTGGCTCGCACATTGAATTTGAAGAGTATTATCATCGGTGGTCGCATACCGAATTATTTTAAATATGCTGAGGAAATGTCGCCGAGAGAATATGTGGATGCGGTCAGCCGTCATAAAATTTACGATCCTGTATTGTCGTTTCAGTTGTTAAATGGGTTTACGCTCATGCGTATTAATCCGAACTATCTGCCAGACGACAAACGTTCGCAAAATTATGCGACGTTAATGGAGTGGAATAATGTTGATTATCGCCCGCAATCGAAGCGTCACTTTAAGACGAGCTACCCAGTGCGGATATGTGTCGTGCAATATATGATGCGGAAGATTCATTCGTTTGAAGAGTTTGCGAATCAAGTCGAGTACTTTACCGATGTAGCATCCGATGCCAAATCAGACTTCGTTGTATTCCCTGAAATTTTCACGACGCAACTCATGTCGTTTTTAAATATTAAGTCACCAAGCTTAGCCGTTCGTCGCTTAAGTGATTTTACCGAACAATATATTGAGTTGTTTACCGATTTGGCGGTTCGTTATAACGTGAATATTATAGGTGGCTCCCACTTTGTTAAGGAAGAAGATGACGAAATCTACAATATTGCGTATTTGTTTAGACGAGACGGAACAATTGAAAAGCAGTACAAAATCCACATCACACCGAATGAGCGAAAGTGGTGGGGCATTAGTGCAGGAGATACAGTGAAGGTATTTGATACCGATTGTGGAAAAATCGCAATTCAAATATGTTACGACATCGAATTCCCAGAGCTTGCACGAATCGCAACTGACAAAGGGGCGAATATTATTTTCACCCCGTTTTGTACGGAGGACAGACAAGGATATTTACGCGTTCGCTACTGTGCGCAAGCACGCGCAGTTGAAAATCAAATCTATACCGTCATTTCAGGAACGGTTGGGAATTTACCGCAAACGGAGAACATGGATATTCAATACGCTCAATCGGCCATCTTTGCGCCATCTGATTTCGAATTTGCTCGAGACGGAATAGTCGGCGAGACGAATCCGAATATTGAAATGGTGATGATTGGCGATGTCGATTTAGAAATTTTACGCAGACAGCGACAATCTGGAACCGTTCGCCAGTTGAAAGATCGACGCCACGACGTATACAAAGTTGAATACTTAAAAGGATAATGGAAAATCAGGTGAATGCCTGGTTTTTATTATGGATAAGGGTCGGAAACTGGGAATTTGGCGGAATCGGGAAACTTGGGCGTAACGGACGTACATTTGGGCGAAGCAGAGTCAAAGTTGGGCGTAAGCTAGAAAAAAAGGTGGCATCAGTACGAAGTTGGGTGAAGTAGCACCAATATTGGGCGAAAAACCAGAAAACATGGGCGAAGCAGAGTCAAAGTTGGGCGTAAGCTAGAAAAAAAGGTGGCATCAGTACGAAGTTGGGCGAAGCAACACCAATATTGGGCGTAAAACCAGAAAGCATGGGCGAAGCAGTCCCAAGCTTGGTCGAAAACCATAAACCATGGTGAAGGAGTTCCATCTATCGTGTAAAACGAAATATTTGAGAGAATCTTAGTAATTCTCAGGAACAACCCTAAATCAGAACGTGCATTCGCTTCTCGCAAGTGATAGAATGGAGGAAGTAGAAGGAAAAGGATGGGATGGCATGCAAAAAGTGAGATTTATCCATACAGCCGATCTCCATTTAGATAGCCCATTAGTCGGGATGAATCAATTGCCGGAAGCCATTTTTGAACAAGTACAAGAAAGCACGTTTCAATCGTTTGAACGGATTGTAGATAAAGCGCTTGCGGAAAAGGTGGATTTTATCATTATCGCTGGCGATATTTATGATCAACATGAGCGAAGTTTGAAAGCGCAATTGTATTTTAAAAAGCAAATGAGTCGTCTGGATGATCACAATATTCCGGTATACATCATTCATGGAAATCATGATTTTACTGGTGGTAGTTCGCTTCATGTAGAGTTGCCGAGCAATGTGCACGTTTTTTCGGATGAAAAGGTGGAGCGCAAAACGTTTGTGAAAGATGGGGTTCCACTTGTCAACCTTTATGGATACAGTTATCCGAAGCGAGCGGTTACTGATAATATGAGTCGCTATTATGTAAAGCAAGGAGATGCACCGTTTCATATCGGACTATTGCACGGTACGGTAGCAGGTGACAGTGAGCATGAGCCGTATTGTCCGTTTCGCGTCCAAGATTTAACGGAGAAAGGCTTTGATTACTGGGCGCTCGGTCATATTCATAAGCGTCAACTCCTACATAACGAGGAAACTGTCATACTTTACCCAGGGAATATTCAAGGGCGTCATCGAAAAGAGCAAGGAGAAAAAGGAGCGTATCTCGTTGAATTAACGAAAGCAGGTGCGGATTTACAGTTTTTTAGCACGGCGCCGATTTTCTTTACTGAAAAAGAGATTTCGCTCGATCAGTATGACTCGTTTTCCGATTTTATCGATGGCATGATGAAAGTGAAAAGTGAATTGAAAGAATTGCACGACCGGGTTTTTTACACACTTCGGTTTGTCGGTGTAACTCACCTTTACCAACATTTCGTGAAAGAAGACGTGATGGAGGACTTTATGGAGCTAATGAATGAAGGTGAGACCGGACAAGTGTTTTCATGGTTGATGAAAGTAGAGAACGAAGCGATGCCTGTTGATGTTCACTTATGGAAAGAAGAATCGTTTTTCACAACCGATCTCCAATCTGTTCTTGAGCACTATGACATGGAAGCGGCCTTGCAGCCTTTAATGAAACACGCAACTGTCCGGAAGGAGTTGTCCTCTTTTTCAGAAGAGGAAAAGCAGCAAATTTTAAAAGAGGCACAGTTGTTACTGTTTCATGAATGGTTAAAATCGAATGTGAAGTGATGAAGGTGATGGCATGAAAATAAAGAAACTCACCATTTATGGATACGGAAAGTTTGAGGATAAGGAGATTGTCCTTTCTAATAATCCCGTTCAAGTGTTTTATGGGCAAAATGAAGCGGGGAAATCGACGATCATGTCCTTTATTCATAGTGTGCTTTTCGGATTTCCGACAAAGCAGCAAAGCGAAAAGCGATACGAGCCGAAGCGAAGTGGAAAGTACGGTGGTGCCCTTACAGTCGAGAGCAATGAAGGGAAAATATATATAATCGAGCGTATTGTAGGAAAGGCGAAAGGGGACTTGACCATCTATAATGAAGAAGGAGAAATTGAATCTGACCAAGTGTTAGATGAATTGTTGAAAGGAATCGATAAATCGACGTTTCAATCAATTTTTTCCTTTGATTTAAAAGGGCTTCAAAAAATATTTGAATTAAACCGCGATGATTTAGGAAAATATTTATTCTTATCGACCGTTTTTGGATCCGACGCTTTTTACTCTATGGAAGAACGCATGGAAAAAGTGATGGAACAGTTATATAAACCAAGTGGTCGAAAGCCACTGTTAAACACATTGTTAACCGACTTGAGAAAAAAGCGAGAGCATTTAGTTCAAGCGAAAGCGAAGGAAGAAGAATACGAGCGGTTAAAAGAAACGCAAAATGACCTAAATAAGGAAATAGAACAGCTAAGCAATGAAAAAATTCGTTTGCAAGCTTCAATTAAGCAAATTGGGAAATTACAAACTGCTTGGCCTTTACTTAAGCAAAAGATGGAATGTGAAGAACGACTTGAATCGTTTTCGGACGTATTGGACTTTCCTGAAAACGGGAAGGAAAAAATGGAACGCCTTCATGAACAATTAACTATTCACGAGCAAACGTTACAAGCTTTAACGAATCAAGTAAAACGGTACGAACAAGAGCTTGAAGGGGTTCCGCGTCAAACTATTCAAGAAGATTATGAAAAAGTTACCCGATTAAAAGAACAGGAATCGCTTATTCGACAATACTTAGAGGATATTTCGTCTTTATCATTACAGGAATCTCAGCTGACAGAAGACATACACGAACAATTAATGTATTTGTTTGGAGAGAAGTCAGAAGATATTATTCGGCAATTGGATTTGTCGATGATTATGAAGGAACAAGTAAAAGATGTGGTCAAGCAACATGAGCAGTTAATGACGAAAAAGCAGTGGCTAGATGAACAATTTGAACGTGGGAAGGAAGCATTAGAAGAAGCGGAGCAACATTATCACGAAAGTGAAACGCTTTTAATGGACGATGCCAAACGAGAACATCTTAAGCGAGAGCAAGAACGTTTAGTTGAACAAACGGAACGAGAGCGTAACTCGCGACACATGGAAGAGGAATTGCATCGCGTGATGGCAGAACAACAAAAACGAGAGCAATTTGTCCAGCGGATGAAGCGGAGATTTTATATACTTCTCGTTGCAAGTGGAATCGTGAGTATCGGATTGATGTTAGGACTTATCATGATGGGGTATGGCCCTATTTCTTTTTTCGCTCTGTTGCTGAATGGACTACCCTTTATCTTTAAACCTGTAAAAGATCCCGTTTTGCTGTCGTTAAAGCGTCGTAAACAAGAGCTTCAAGAAATCTTGCAGGCTAAGGGTGAGATGAATTGGATAGACTTGGAGAATAAACTACGTGAAATCGAAAAAGAATTAGCGAAAGACGAGCATCTCCTAAAACAGCTTGAGTTTGCACGGTTGAATGTACGGCAAAAAGAACAGGCATATGACCGCATCGTTACACAGTTTGAAGCGTGGGAAAGAGAGTATCACACGATAAGAGAACAATTAATCCCCATCTATAACGCGTTAAATATACCGAGCCATTTACGAGCTGAATTATTATTAGAGCGATATGAAAAAATGTTGGAATGCCAGCAAATGTTGAAAGAACGGGAACGAATTGAACAGAAAAAGAGCTTTTTCGCTGCGAAAGTGGATGCATACGAGAATGAAATTAATTCTTATGCTCAATCATTCCAGATGCATGCAAATCATTGGGATATCTTATTAAAAGAGCTGTATGAGCGAGTGGAAAATGCATATAGTTGCGAGGTCGAACTTCAAAAGCTGAAGAAGCAAATAAATGAAGTACATACTTTATATGATCCAATACATTCAGAGGTCAAACGTCTCTTGAAAGAAGCGAACGTCGACTCGGTTGAAGTGTTTATCCAAAAAGCAAAACGAGCAATAGAAAAGAAAGAGCTTCTTAAGCGTCTTCAATGGATTAATGACCAACTACAAGTAAAGGGGATTTCAATCGCAGACAACGAGAACTTGATTGGAAATCGAAATCTTGAATTAGAAGAATCTCAGCTGGAAGAAACGTACAAACAGCTAGAAGAAAAGGAAAACAAGGCGAGAGAGGAACTAGCGAGCATTCGCACGCAAATAAAAGCGATTGAACAGTCTGGCCTATACTCGCAATTAAAGCACGAATGGGAAATGAGCCGTACACATGCAAAAGAAGTCGCGCGTAAATGGGCGGTGTACGCTGTCAGCCAAGATTTATTGCGTAAAACAATCGAATATCATCGGGAGCATCGTCTACCGGAGCTCTTAACAAAAGCTGCAAGCTACTTGCACTTTTTAACGGATGGGGAATATGAGAAGATTGTATCTAGTAAGACGGATGCATCTTTACTCGTTAAGCGAAAGGATGGTATTCTTTTTCAAGTAAATGAATTAAGTCAAGGGACAGCCGAACAGCTTTACGTTGCGCTTCGGTTTTCGTTAGCCGAACAAATGAGTCGTCGGACCAAACTTCCGATGGTGGTCGACGACAGTTTTGTCAACTTTGACGCCGGGCGATTTAAGCGAACAATGGAATTAGTTCGTACGATGGCTCAAAATGTGCAAGTGCTGTTTTTTACATGCCACGAGCATATGGTACGCTCTTTTTCGGACGAACAAATATATCGGCTTACAAAAGAAAAGCAGTTTGAAATGAAAAGGGGTTCTTAAGAAGTGGATACAGAAAAGAAGTCAAAACAAAAAATGCCATTAATTCTGCTTAGCTTTAATTTATTTATCGTCATGGTCGGAATTGGGCTTGTCATTCCGATTTTACCCTATTATGTAGAGGCGTTTGGAGCAGGAGCTACGGAGCTAGGCTTTCTCGTTGCCATTTTCGCCTTTATGCAATTTTTGTTTGCCCCTATTTGGGGAAGGCTATCGGACCGAATTGGACGTAAGCCACTTATTACGATCGGCTTGATTGGCTTTGCGATTGCAGAATTTATATTTGCTTTTGCGACGGATTTATGGATGCTATACATATCAAGAATGCTTGCCGGAACCTTTGGGTCTGCACTTATGCCAACTGCGATGGCTTACGTTTCTGATGTAACGTCAACGGAAAAACGTGGGCAAGGCATGGGCGTGTTAGGTGCTGCCATGGGATTTGGTATTGTAGTCGGCCCTGGTATTGGCGGTTGGTTAGCGGAATTTGATTTATCTTATCCGTTTTTAATGGCTGGAATTGCCGCGACGATTGCCGCGATTGTGTCTATCTTGATATTACCTGAATCATTGTCGAAGGAAGACATGGAAAGAGCGAAGCAAAATCAAGGAAATGAAGAAGGACGATTGACCGTTATGAAGCAGGCGTTAATGAGCCCAGTCGGCTTTTTACTCGTCCTTGTCTTTTTAATGAGCTTCGGGCTTGCTAACTTTCAGTCTATTTTTGGTTACTATACATGGGAACGCTACGGCTATGGTCCACAAACGGTCGGGATTATCATTTTGATTATCGGGTTAATCGGTACCATCGTCCAAGGTGGTCTTGTCGGGCGTCTAGTTGAAAAATATGGAGATGAAAAAGTTGTAACAAGCGCGTTATTTATTAGCGCTGTCGGCTTCGTCTTAATGACATTGGCAAACTCGTTTGTCACTATCTTAATTACAACAGGAATCTTTTTTATCGGAAATTCCATTTTACGACCTGCTTTAAATACGTTTATTTCCAAACTGGCAGGCGACCGTCAAGGGATGATCATGGGGTTAAACAATTCATTTTTAAGCTTAGGGAATGTCGCAGGACCAATTTTAGCAGGAGGACTCTTTGAACTAAATATTCACTTGCCTTACTTGTTTGGGGCAACGGTGATGATTTTCGCACTCATCTCGACGAAAATTTGGTTGAAAAAGCGAATGAACGAACAAGCTGCATAAGTTTAAGGAGAGGAGAAACAACCTTGTGAAGTTGTTTCTCTTTCTATATCGTCTGTACCAAGTTTTTCTATAGACGTATGATATACTTAAAGGAAACGATACCGGAAGGAGAGACGGAGATGGCAAAAGGAATCGTTCAATATGAAGTAGGCGAACAGGTTGATGTGTTCTTATTAATCAAGTCGTCTACGAAAGGGGTAGCAAGTAACGGGAAGCCGTTTTTAACGTTAATATTGCAAGACCAGTCAGGTGAAATCGAAGCGAAATTATGGGATGCAAGTCCACAAGATGAGGAAAACTACGCAGCCCAAAATATCGTCAAAATATATGGGGACATTCACCATTACCGTGGACGTAACCAGCTTAAAATCCGAAATATTCGTCTAGCCGAGCCGCATGAAAATGTTTCTGCTGCTGACTTTGTTGAAACGGCACCAATGGGACAAGAGGAAATGGGGCAGCAAATTAACCAATATATATTTGAAATGAAAAACCCAAACATTCAGCGCATTACGAGACATTTGTTAAAGAAACATCAACAAGCTTTTCTTACATATCCTGCCGCGACGAAAAATCACCATGAATTCGCATCTGGCTTAGCTTTTCATGTCGTGTCGATGTTAAATTTAGCGAAGGTCATTAGTGATTTATATCCGAGTTTAGATCGTGATTTGCTATATGCGGGTGTAATTTTGCATGACTTAGGAAAGGTAACGGAACTATCAGGTCCAATCGGAACGAATTATACGGTGGAAGGAAACTTGCTCGGCCATATTTCCATCATGGTCAATGAAATTGCCGAAGCGGCAAAAGAGCTACAAATTGAAGGAGAAGAAGTGATGGTGTTACAACACCTTGTATTAAGCCATCACGGAAAAGCAGAATGGGGAAGTCCGAAGCCTCCGATGATTAAAGAAGCAGAAATCCTCCATTACATCGACAATATCGATGCGAAAATGAACATGCTCGACCGCGCACTTGAAAAGGTGAAACCTGGAGAGTTTACGGAGCGGATCTTTGCTTTGGACAATCGCTCGTTCTATAAGCCAACTTTTCATCAATAACAAACATAATTAAAGATTCCCCGCATAAGATGGTGGTAAAAGCTTGTCTAAGCGAGGGGGATTCTTTACATGATTTTATTACCTTGGTGGGTGTATTTATGCATCATCGGTATTCTCTATAGCGGATATATGGCATTTACAACGACGAAAAAGGAAAAAGAAGTCGAACAAATCTTCATCGAGCGAGAAGGAAACATTTATCTCGAACGAATGAAGAAGGAAAAAGAAAAACGGCAAAAAGAAAAACAAGCACAAGGAGAAAAAGCAAAACTCCCATCCGTTCAATAAAAGGTACCCAAATGGGTGCCTTTTCTTTATGTAATCATTATTGTAGGAAGCTAGGCTCGTGGGTAGGAACATGGGCGAACCGACAAAGAAGTTGGGCGAAAATCACAAAGTTTGGGCGAACCAAACAATACTTGTAAGTATCTCACCATCTAGCCCGAACCCAACGGAATTTTCCCATAAATAAAAAAGAAAACGCCTGAATGAATCAGGCGTTTTCGTATCGATTATTCTTCTTCTGAAATGATGTCTTTTAAGTCGCTATCTTTAATTTTAACGTCCGCTTCTTCAATTGCTTTTTTGATTGCTTCTTCCATCACAGTTGGGTCGTTTAGTTTTTGTTCTTTAACTTCCTCTTTTAGGCTATCTTTCATTTCGTCGAATGGTTTAACCGTCTCGGTTACTTTAATGATGTGGAAGCCGAAGTCTGTTTGAACGATGTCACTAACTTCGCCTTCTTTCAAAGCGAATGCTGCTTTTTCGAACTCTTCAACCATTTGGCCTTCACCGAACCATCCGAGGTCACCGCCATTTTGGGCAGAGCCGTCAGTTGAATATTCTGCAGCTAAGTCTTCGAAGCTCTTACCTTCGTCTAGTTTCGCTTTTACTTCTTTAGCTGTTTCTTCATCAGCGACTAAAATGTGACTTGCGCGAATTTGGCCTTCAAGGGAATCGTAATATTCTTTTAAGTCTTCATCCGTTACTTCCACAGCAGCCTCAGTCGCTTTTTTGCGAAGTAAGTCCACTTTGATCATGTCGCGGACAACATCTTCACCTTGCTGTTCGATAAGGGAATCCAATTGCGCACCATATATTGCACGAAGATTTTCGATTTCTTCGTCAATCTCTTTGTCGGTAACTTCGTATTTGTCTTCTAATACGACTTTATGAACGAGTTCCAGTAAAACATCTTGTCCGAAACGATTTTTCATCGCTTCATAAAATTCTTCTTTTGAAATATCTCCTGCGCTTGTTTCCACAACAGTTTCGCCAGATCCATTGCTACATGCAGCGACTGCGAATAAGCTTGTAGCAGCTACGGTAGCTAGTACAAATTTCTTCATGATTACAACTCCTAATCCAAAAATGTGATGCAAGATAAAACATATATAACACATTTTGACATGAACATCACCATTTTGCAACTATGTTCCAATGAATTGTTTGAAATGTCTTGATAATGTAATGTTTTTGAAAACCGTGACATGCGCCTAAAGCGAACGGAGAATGTCACGCATAGAATAACGTAAAGACACATAAAGGAGGTGTCATCATGAGCGGAGGATATGCTGGTGGTTTCGCGTTAATCGTTGTATTGTTCATCTTGTTAATCATTGTTGGTGCAGCTTGGTTGTACTAATAACGAGGTAAAGACGGAAGTAAAAGAGCTGACAGAATACTGTCAGCTCAGTTTTTTATTGTTATAGAAAGTTTAAGTTCAATAAAGTGTTCTCTTTTCAGTTTTATTGGTGTCTAGCTCCAAGCGCCATCAGCTCGGGTCGTTTCGGCCCTGCTGTGCTGACGGAAGCCTCCTCGCAGGTCCTCCAGCGCCCTTCGCCTAAGGACTTGCGCTTTGCGCTTTTCTGTGAAAATAAAAATTACCTATGAGCTGAATGATCGATCATGATAGGAGAAAGGAAACCCCGGGGAGAATAAATTTTCATGTCCGGGGTGTGAGTGTAAGATCATGTATGTTTCTTATATGTACAAAGAGATAATGCTAGCAAATGACCAATCAATTAAGCATATAAAATTTCTATGTATGAAGAAATAAGTAGTATGGTAATTAAGATATTAATAGTTCGAAATACACTTTGTTGCTTTTCCTCAGGAATCTCTCGAACGACACATAGCGTATTGGTCAGCTTATTTATGTAAAATAAAATAAAGACAGCAAAAATGATAAAGTAATAGAGCATTTGAGATCCCCCTTCCTGTCTCATACATATTACAATATCAAATATTTTATGAAAAAGATAGTTTGAATGTAACGGAGTCCCTGCAAATCAAGTTTTTCTAATCATAACAGCTTTTGGTGAAAATTGTAAAGTTGTTTACGAGAGCGACCTAGCTCTTTTCCTTTTTCTGAAAATGGGCTAAAATATGTTGTAATATTTGTCATAATAAAGGAAGTTGGATCCGTATGAATGAATTGGAAAAGAGAGTTGAAAATTTAGAATATCATTTGCGCCTTTTGCTTAAGATGAGCAATGCTCAAAAATTTCCATTTGATTATCTTGTCGTGACAAAGGGGTTGTCTGAAGAAGAGGTCAATCAATTGATGAACCTTTGTCGGAAACTGGAACTGCAACATGAAGAGCAAAAAGCGCAAGGTCTGCTTTATTATACAGATCTTCTTACGCTTTTTGCCGGTCAATTAAATGAAAAGCTGGATATCAATGAAACAATTGATGCGATGCTTCAACAAGGACTGTTTCCGCAGCTTATGAGCGATTTTAAACGTCTACGTGCTCATTTATAAGTGGTTCGTCCACCGACTCATCGACTTTTTTTAGCTTACCATTTTCTTCGATGAAGTCTTTTTCAATGTTTTCAAACGACTTTTCAAAAATCTCCATGAAATCATCACCATAAATGTTTCGGATAATGGCCATCATCTCAATGATTTCAGGGAATTTACCGTAAAGATCATGGAGCGGAAGAGCCCCTTTAAATACGGAATTGCGGGATGGGTCATAGTCTTCTAGTAACTGTAGTAATAAATCTTCCCCTTTTTGAGTTAGCCGAATATACGTGTTTCGCTTATCGTTTTCCTTCTTCGAGAACTCTAAGTAGCCTCGTTCCTCCAATTTTTTTGAGAAATTGAACGCAGTGGAAACGTGCATGACACCGAATTTTGCAATCTCCGAGATAGATGCACCCTTTAAATGGTATGCAATCCATAAAATATGGTGTTCATTAATGTTTAGGTCATATGGTTTGATCCACTGCTGCCAATCCTTCTCAATAGATTTCCACAATGCTTTACTAAGTTGTGCAACACGTTGACTAAATAGAAGTGCTTCCTTCACCGTGTAATCATTATACGTCCTTTTCATTTTCCCCCACCTACTTTGCTTCTATTCCTCTTTCCTTTTTTAAAGATTAAGTTTCATAGATTGTTATTATCTATTATGCCAATAAAATAAAGATTAATAAAGGTGTAAATTTGCGAAATTTTTAAATAAATAATTTTGGATTAGTCGGGAGTGGAGAAGGGGAGTGCTTTATTTGAGAAAAGTGTCCAAAATTTACTAGAAAGAAAAGCTATATTGTAACAATGAATTCATCGAAAAATGACGAAAAAAATCAAAAGATGGAGAAAAAGGAGGGGCTGTCCAAAAAGTACAGCCCCTCTTTTATCGTTGTTACAGAAAGTTTAAGTTCCTAAAGTGTTAAAGTATTCTCTTTACAGTTTTTTTGGTGTCTAGCTCCAAGCGCCATCAGCTCGGGGCGCTTTGCGCTTTTTCTGTGAAAATAAAAATTACCTATGGGCTGAATGATCGATCATGATAGGTAGATGGTAAAAAGGAAACCCCGGGGAGAATAAATTTTCATGTCCGGGGTGTGAGTGTAAAATCATGTATGTTTCTTATTGATTAAATTCAATTAAATAAACTTATCTGATGGCGGCCGCTTTCCGAACTTGCACAGGACGTGGATGCCTTTAGCAAAGGTTCATTCATCTCCTCCTCGACTCCCATGCTAGTCTGTGGGGTCTTTAGCTCGTGCTGTTCCCGCTGGAGTCGCCACCACCTTTTTTTCGATCAAAACTAATTGGAGGAATGGAAACTACTTTTCGCTGCCATCATTCTAATTTAGGAACTTATCAGACAGCCCATCAAGCATTTGTCCTTTATACTTAATTTGGTGCTTTCGTTGATTCACGAATGGATTGTTCTAATTCTTTCATCTTCTCTTCGATTTCATGCAGTTCTCGTTGAATTTCTTTTGTGTGCGGCTCAATATCTTTCTTCCAAGCTTGAATAGACTCGTTAATTTCATTTGTTACTTCTCGGACGACGGACATGCTTTCTTTTGCTGTATTTGAAAGTTGCGTCTTAATTTGAGTGCCTTCTTCTCGTAGCTCTTGAATGATTTCATCTAATTTTTCCCTGCCTTGTTGCACGCGGCTTCGAACTTCTTTACCAGAAGAAGGGGTGGAGAAAAGGACGGCGGCACTTCCGACGATTCCACCAAACAGTACACCTAATAAAAATGATTGGTTTCTACTCACGACCATCACTCCTGTTTTTGTTTATCTTACGTATATTACAGTCCTTACATTCATTATAAAATTGAAAAGATTGAAACGTAAGACTGTATGTAGTATTTTGTAAACGAATTCCTTACATCTTACGTATCTTTTTCCCTTCCATACATAGGTGCAAACATAGGTTCAAAAGTTTTTGCATAAGGTTTAATAAGGGAGGGTTGACAATGGTTGGATTAATATTTCTCTTTATCATCATTGCGTTGCTGTTTTTTATTGGTGCGGTTCATTATTTAAAGCTTGCCAATACAACGAATTCGTATCCGCCAAAACGTGTATTAAGAAAGAGAGCGATGACATTGGCGGCAGGCGGTGCGGTATCTCTGTTATTTAGCATCGTGTTTTATTATATACAATAAAAAACCCGGCCATATACGGACGGGTTTTGTTGTTGTTCTCAGTTTTCATTAGTTTGATACGCTGACAAAATTAGAGCGTTTTAAAATTTGTTGAACGATTGGATAAATAAGGAGCATCGCAACAGTATTCATAATTGTCGCAGGTAATACAACTCCGACAAACAACGGCATGAACCCTACTCCTCCTGGTAGTCCAACAATGAGAAGGGCCGAAAGTAAAAAGATTGTACCTGACACAATCGTCCCTAAAATCGTTACCATTGAAATGGAAACAGCATGTTTCACGTAGCGTTTTATAAACATGTACAAGCCAAAAATAATGAAAGATGTTAAAATTTTGTCGATAATGTTTGGAAGAAACCCTCCAGGGAAGCTGCTTGTTAAACCGGATAAGATTCCAGTTGCGATACCGAGAACAACGACATTTTTGGCGCTTGGAAATAGCATAATCCCTAAAAACATCATCAATAACATCATGTCTGGCTTCATTCCGTTAAAAAATGGTGGAATGACTCCGTGCAATGCTGCCCCCATGGCAACAAATAAAGATAGCATAACTAAAATACGAGTATTCATTTCTCATCTCTCCTCTACTAAACTCTACTCTAGCTCTCTAGCTAAAACTTACACATATTATAGCAGTCAGTTTCGCCGTTGCAAAGGATTAACCGTGTTGGTGCTGGAATTTTTTCATAAAAGCTGCAAGGCGTTCACAGGATTGTTCAGATACTGCATTATAGATGGAAGCACGGCACCCACCGATAGAACGGTGTCCACTGAGACCGACAAATCCATTCTCTTGGGCTTCTGTTAAAAAGACTTTCGTTAATTCAGCAGAAGGTAATGTAAACGTAACGTTCATTCGCGAACGACTATTTCCCTCTGCATGCCCTCGATAAAAATGGTTACTCGAATCAATAACATCATAAAGCATACTTGCTTTTCGTTCATTGCGCTCTTCTATAGTTGAAAGGCCACCTTCTTCTTTTACCCATTCTAGTACAAGGGATAGCATATAGATGGCAAAAGTAGGCGGTGTATTAAATAAAGAGTTTTTCTCCGCATGAGTATGATAGCTTAAATAGGTCGGTAAGTTATGGTTAGCTTTCTGTAAAAATTCTTTCCGAATGATGACGACAGTTACCCCAGATGGTCCAAGGTTTTTCTGTGCCCCTGCGTATATGAGATCAAACTTTTCAATATCCAGTTGGCGCGATAAGATATCGCTTGACATGTCGGCAATGAGAGGTTTCTTTGTATTCGGAAACTGTTGCCATTGTGTCCCGTAGATGGTGTTGTTGGATGTGATGTGCACGTAAGCACAACGGTCATCGACAGGATCTTCCCAAGAAGGGATGTAGGAATACGTTCGGTCTTTGCTCGAGTTTAATATGTGGGCATTTCCGATTGTTTGGGCTTCTTTTAACGCTTTTTCAGACCATGACCCAGTAAGCGAATAATACCCAACTTCATCGTTTGATAAAAAGTTGTACGGAATCATGGCAAATTGTAAGCTTGCCCCACCTTGTAAAAATAACACTTCATGAGTATCGGGGATATTCATTAGCTCACGGAGCAGTTCCTGGGCTTTACGGTGGACAAAATCATACGTTTTGCTTCGATGACTAAGCTCCATGACTGACATTCCGCTGTTTTGAAAATTCAACAACTCTTTTTGTGCTTTTTGTAACACAGAAAGTGGCAAAGCCGAAGGTCCGGCATTGAAATTATCAATTCGATTCATATTCATCCCTTCCTATTCACGATTATTTCTTACATCCTACCACGAAATATTCGTATCTTGAATATGAATTTTTAGAAAAGTCAAAAGAAAACGATTACAAAGTTGAATGATTACAAATTCGTTACCGATGGGAGGAAGAGAAAAGGTGCTACAATGAAAAAGGAGATTGAAAGGAGAGTGATTTCCGATGGAATGGAAGATTCGACAAGAAACCGAGAAGGATTACGAAACGACAGAAAAAGTAGTGAAACGCGCCTTTTTGAATGCGGAGTATAGTGATCAAAGCGAACATAGACTCGTTTCCCGCCTTCGAAAATCAGAGGCGTTCATTCCTGAACTATCATTCGTTGCAGTCAAGAAAAAGGAAGATGAAATCATTGGTCATATTCTTTTATCTAAAATTTCGATTCAGACAGCCCATCACGCTGTAGAATCACTTGCGATGGCACCTGTCTCGGTTATACCTGAAGCTCAAATGAAAGGGATAGGGAAGTCTCTAATTGAAGAAGGGTTGAAAAAAGCGCAAGAGCTAGGTTACCAATCGGTGATCGTATTAGGGCACCCGACCTATTACTGTAAATTTGGATTTAAAAAGGCATCTTTATGGGGAATAAAAGCACCTTTTGACGTGCCTGATGATGCATTTATGGCCATTGAACTAAAAGAGGGTGCCCTTCACGGTGTATCAGGCGTGGTTGAGTATCCGAGTGTGTTTTTTGAATAATAGAACGAACTAAGGGTACACAATTGCAATTTACGATTTAAGTTCATGACTACTATTGAAGAACAGACGTTAAGGATAGAGGTGACTGACGATCTCCTCAGTGAAGGACTGGCTAGTTTTGGCTCCTAGCGTCTACAACTGGTGATAAGTCGTTATTAGGGGATTTACTCACAGTAACTCCTCTATCTCAGTGTACTTAAATATCTCCTTTTTTTAATTTTTCATTTAAAAGCACGTAGTCCACTTTATTAAACATTATTGCTACCCTGTCTAATCTATCTCCTCGTGGATATAAGTATAACTGTTGTTCAAAGTGTGTTCCTAAAGGTGAAACCGTTTGATGTATCAAGTTTAAAATTTTAAAGCATTCTAAGTCTACGCCCTCTTTTAATTGGTTTTTCACATGAATAATTACATAATCCTCAATTTGTTCGAATCTAAGTCTTTTGGGGGAAATATTATTGGCTTTACAAATCTTCTTTAATAAGTTTTTATAATGATCATTTTGTTCCAAAACAAAATACCTCTCTTTCCTATAGATGTAGCCTCCACTTTTCTAACAGCTTCCTCATATTGCAATCTCTTCTATGGGGTCTCCGCTCGCGCTGTTCTCTAAAGGATAGACGCAACCTTTTTTTTACTCGTTCAAAAAGCAAGTCGATACAAAACGACTTGCTTTTCACTAATTGATTCATTTGGAACTTCTTAGACTCTTATAATTCTCTACGATTGAATAGACAATCCTTCTTTAATTGTGGAAGCAAGTGCGTGAAGGTCGTCTGCTGTGTATTGATCGGCATGGGATTTCCATACGACACCGAAGCCGTCACCTTTTCCGTAACGAGGTACAATGTGCATATGGTAATGGAATACCGTTTGGCCGGCAGCTTGCCCGTTATTATTTACGATATTTAGTCCCTCTGGGTTGAACTTCTCTTTTATTGCTTGAGCAATTTGTGGAACAACTTTAAATAAATGCTGTGCTATATCTGGCGTTAATTCAAAAATATCTTGTTTATGTACTTTCGGAATCACAAGCGTATGCCCTTTCGTTACTTGCATAATATCCATGAACGCAAGTACGTGCTCGTCTTCATATACTTTTGCGGCAGGAATTTCACCGTTTACAATTTTACAAAAAATACAATCTGACATAATATCACTCCTTTTCCACTTTTCTTTATTTTACCACAAGAAAAAGAGAATGTTTTTGAAAAGGGGCTCTGTCTTCATTTTTTAACATAGAAAAAGGGAACGGACTCGTAGGTGCCGTTCCCTTTGAAGAGGGATAGACTTTCCAACTTACTCAACTTTTCTAAAATGAATCGTTTTTCAATGGAATGAAACAGGTTAATTGTCTTTGACAAACACCTCATCTACTGTGTAGAAATGGTTGCAGTGTGAAAAATGATTAACATTAAATGGTCATCGCTGAACATAAAATGTTCATTTTCCTTCTTACAATTGTTCAAAGTAACCATCCCCTTATCAAGACGTGACTTCAGATTAATCTGTTATCGACATCCATCATTTATGGGAGTATTTACAGATGATTTGCCTTTCGACAAAATCATTTTGAACTGTCGTTTGACAAACACCTCATTTTCAATTGTTTTCCCTCTTCGACTATTATGATAACCAGCTTGCAAATTTCTATACGCCCGTTTTTGTAAAAACTTTTTTGGAGCTTGATGATTTTAAGACGAATCAAAAACACCGTTTCTCCTGCGGAATAAAGAGGGAAGGTCGAGACCCCGCGGGCGTGCTGAGGAGGCTCGAATTTCTCTCCTCAGAAAGCAAGTGTCTGGAGCGGAATTTAACGATCAATTCCAAATTAGCCTCGTGGTGATTACGTAAACATCCTTTGAAAAGATTTTATCGTTAAATTTTGGTATGATAAAGAGAAAAGATATTGAGAAGAAAGGACCTTTTATCATGACGTTACTTAGCGTGGAAAATGTGACGGGTGGTTACACGAAACACCCTGTGTTGAAAGATGTTTCGTTTGAAGTAAATCGGCATGAAATTGTCGGGTTAATCGGATTAAATGGTGCAGGGAAAAGCACAACGATTAAGCATATTATTGGATTAATGGAGCCATTTCAAGGAAAAGTGAAAATAAATGGAGAGACGTTTACAGAACAAAAGGAAACCTATCGGAAGCAACTAAGCTACATACCAGAAACGCCTATATTATATGAGGATTTAACGTTGTACGAGCATTTAGAACTAACGGCAATGGCATACGGATTGGACAAAGAAACCTTTAAGAAAAGATTGCCGACTCTGCTAAAAGAATTTCGTATGGAAAAGCGACTTAAATGGTTCCCTGCGCATTTTTCTAAAGGGATGAAACAAAAAGTCATGATCATGTGTGCCTTTTTAGTTCAGCCCAATTTATATATCATTGATGAACCGTTTGTTGGGCTTGACCCGTTAGCGATTCATTCCTTACTTGAAATGATGAAAAAAGCGAAGGACCAAGGAGCAGGCATTTTAATGTCGACACATATTTTAGCAACAGCTGAAAGATATTGTGATTCATTCATTATTCTTCACGAAGGGACAGTGCGTGCAAAAGGGACGTTACGTGAATTACAAGAACAATTTCAAATGCCATCTGCTACTTTGGATGACTTATACATTCAATTGACGAAGGAGCAAGAGGAATGAATTCGGTTCAGCAAATTTGGAACAAACGTTTTGCAGAATATGTGAAAGAACTACGAACGTACTTAAAATTCATGTTTAATGACCATTTATTATTTGTCCTCCTGTTTTTAGTTGGTGGCGGGGCATATTGGTATCAAGGGTGGCTTGATGAGATTCCGAGCAACTTTCCAGCATCGTTTGTCATCGCCCTAATTTGGACGAGTACGGTATGTTATGCTCACGTACGTACGTTATTAAAAGAAGCGGATATGGTGTATATGATTCCATTAGAGCATGAATTTCGCCCGTATTTTAGAAAAGCATTTGTGACAAGTTATTGGATGCAATTGTATCCGCTTGTCCTTGTAACGGTCGTCCTTATTCCGCTATATGTTCGCGTATTTCAAACTACCCCTCTTGGTCTTTTTATGGCTTTTGGGTTATTACTCGGTTTAAAACTATGGAATCAATGGATGCAGTGGTTGACGAGCTTTTTCTCTGATCGTATGCATCATATACGTGATTTCATTGTACGTGTTCTAATTAGCTATGCTGTGATTTACTTTTTTCTTCAGAATGCCTATCTGTTTCTATTCATCACGTCTGTTATTGCGGTCGCGTATTCTTGGTATTCTTACCGTGCTGTGAAACAAAAGCCGATAAATTGGGAGCAGTTAATTGCAGATGAAGGAAGAAGACAAAATCGTTTTTACCAAATCGCTAACTTATTTACCGATGTTCCGAAGTTGAAAAATCAAGTGAAGCGTCGGAAATGGTTGGACTGGGTGTTAAAAAGAGTGTCCTATCACCAACGAAATACATATATGTATTTATTCATTCGAAGCTTTTTACGTTCTGGCGATTATTTTGGGGTGTTTTCAAGGTTACTTGTAATTGGACTGTTGCTCATTTTGTTCCTTCCGATGCAGCTTTTTGGTAGTGTAATGGTTTCGGTAGCGGTGTTATTTTTAACGGGCCTTCAATTGGTCGGATTATATAAGCAACACGACTTGCTTTTATTGCCGAATTTATATCCTGTTAAAAGTGAATGGAAGCGAGGAAGCTTTTTACGCTTACTCTCTCAACTATTGATGGTTCAGGCTACTGTGTTAGCCCTTGGGACGATACTGCAAGTCGGAATGATGGAAGGTTTGCTTCAACTCGTCCTCACCCTCCTATTTTCGATTTCGCTCGTAACATTTTATATTGGTAAGCGATATATTAAACCGTAAAAGGGGCTGTGCTTTTTGAACAGCCCCCTTTCCATTGTTGTTACAGAAAGTTGAAGTTCAATAAAGTGTTAACGTATTCTCTTTACAGTTTTTTTGGTGTCTAGCTCCAAGCGCCATCAGCTCGGTTCGCTTCGGCCCTGCTGTGGCGACGGAAGCCTAATCGCAGGTCCTCCAGCGCCCTTCGCCTAAGGACTTGCGCTTTGCGCTTTTCTTAAAACATAATGAAACGTTTTAAGGCTTTCATCCGTATTAATAAAGAAGAGTGAACGAGAGGGTGGTTTCATTGACGAATGATCAATTGTATGAGGAAGCACTCCGATGGAAGTTAAAGCAAATGAAAAGACCTTCTGTTTGGAAGCGCACATCGAAGCAAATTCAGACGAAAATTAATCAGCGAATTCCTGAGAAATTTCATGAAGTCGTAACACAAAGTGTGCAAACGATGGTGAATGCGACGGTAAAGGGGAATGAGTATTTACCGAAAAAAAGCTATCCACACTTTTTGCATTTAGCTGAAAAAGAAGCAGAGCTCATGAGAGTCATGAAGCGCTATCAAAAAACAGCCGCGTTAGAAGGGGTTGGAACAGGGGCAGGAGGATTGTGGCTCGGTCTTGCAGATTTTCCGCTTTTATTAGGAATTAAAATGAGATTTTTATTTGAAGCTGCCTCTCTTTACGGCTATGACATGACGCGCGTAGAAGAAAGATTTTTTATTTTAAAGGTGTTTCAACTTGCTTTTTCATACGATGAACGAAAAGAGGAATTAATTGAACAAATTGAATCTTGGGATTTAAAGCCCGTTGAACAAGAAATCGACTGGCGCTCATGGCAACAAGAATATCGCGATCATATCGATTTAGTGAAAATGATGCAAATAATACCGGGTGTAGGTGCGGTCGTGGGTGGAGTTGCGAACTACCATCTTATGAAACATTTAGCGGAATATACAATGTATGCGTATCGCCTTCGAATTCTTCCAAATGAGTGAACCTTTCACTCATTCCTCTTAAATCCCCATGTCGAATTTTATATTTCCTTGGAAATACCCTCGATAATCGAGAAGGTTTTTGTCGAATAGGCAGGTGTGAATAACTTCTTTTTTGCCATCGTCTGCTGAATTTCTTGAAGGGGATGGCGTTCGTTCCATGACTCAAAATCGAGCGCCTGACGCCAAAAAGTAATAATTAAATAAGGGTTATGCTTTATAGGCCTTAAAATACGGTAAGCGCTATTTGAAGATGGGTGTTTCAATAAGTACTCTTCGGCCCGACTTTCAAACAACGGCTTTGCCTCTTCTGTGATTGAAAAATAGTGAAAGGCAACAAAGGAAGAAAACTGATGCATATTTCCAGTACCTTTCAGTACTTGGTACGAAATCGGTTCTTTAAAAAGGGTTGAACCGGTCGTTTCATGCAAAAGAATCGTTGTAAGCTTGTTTTGTAGCATTAACATTTGCTCATGAGGATGTGAAGCAACGATCTTTTGTAAATAAGAAAGGGTGCCAAATGTCATATATAAATTCATGTTTTTTCCTCCATTTTAACGAGTAGAGATTTCCTTTATTATTTACCCTAGTCTATTCTTTACAAACACATACATAGAGGAGGTAATAATACCCAATAATAGAAAAAAGGATGTAAGATGCGAGGTGACAGGTGATTGAATAACAAATGGTTGAATATTTTTCTATTGGTTGCAAGTACTTCGATCGTGGCCTTCATTGGATATATGTTTATTCTTTTTCTCGGTAATTATGTAGTGGATGAAAAGAAACTCATTTTAAATACGTCTTCTGAATTAGTTGATTTAGATGGAAATACCATCACAAAGATTTACGTCGAGAATCGAGAGTACGTAGAAATAACAGATATACCCGATTCAGTACGGAATGCGTTTATCGCTGTAGAAGATAAACGGTTTTATGAACATACTGGAATTGATTTGCGTGCTATTGGACGAGCTCTATACCGAGACCTTCTTGCGGGTGGGAAAGTGGAAGGGGGAAGCACGATTACCCAGCAATTGGCGAAAAATGTGTTTTTAACACAAGATAAGACGTTGCTTCGGAAAACGAAAGAAGCCATCATTGCCATAAACCTTGAGCGAAAATATCCAAAGGATAAAATATTGGAAATGTATTTAAACCAAGTGTACTTTGGACATGGCGTTTACGGGATTCAAGCAGCATCGCAGTTTTATTTTCAAAAAGATGTAAATGAATTAAAGCTAGATGAAGCTGCGCTGTTAGCGGGCATTCCGAAAGCGCCCGCCACTTACTCCCCTCTTCTAAATGAAGAAAAGAGCAAAAAAAGACGTAATCTCGTGTTGGATTTAATGGAAAAGCAAAATTTCATTACACCTGAAGAAGCCGTTCGGAATCAAGGGAAAACGATTGGTTTAAAAGTCAAAGAAATACAAGACATGCCGTGGCTTTCAACGTACATTGATATGGTGTTAGCAGAAGCAGAAGAAAAATACCAATTATCGAATGAAGCGCTTTTAAAAGGAGGATATCGAATCGTCGTTCCCGTAAATGCCCACTTACAAAAGCGGGCATATGAATTATTTCAAGAAGATGTCTACTTCCCAGGAACGAACGATGCGGTAGAAGGGGCTTTCGTCCTCATTGACAATGAAACAGGCGGTGTAATTTCTGCAATTGGTGGCCGAAATTATGTACGGAAAGGCTTGAACCGAGTAGATGTGAAAAAACAACCTGGTTCAACGATGAAGCCGATTGCCGTCTATGCACCTGCTATGGAGGAAGGGTTATTTGAGCCTTATTCGTTTTTAAAAGATGAGAAGATGAGTTTTGGTGATTACACCCCACAAAATCACGATCAAAAATATGATGGCATTGTAACTATGTTTGACGCACTTATTTCATCTAAAAACGTTCCAGCCGTATGGGTAATGGAAAAGCTTGGTGTTGAGACCGGGAAAAAGTATTTAGAAAAAAATGGTATAAAGATTGAGGATGAAGGACTTGCTGTTGCACTTGGCGGTTTATCTTACGGGGTATCACCGATTGAGCTAGCGAACGCCTATCGCACATTTGCCCAAAATGGCACGTACAGTGAGCCTTATTTTATCCAAGCGATTTACAATCAAGAAGGGAAGGAACTGTCTCCCCCAAACCGAGTGAAAACAGTTGTGTATTCTCAGCAAACTGCTTGGAATATGACACGGATGCTCGAGCAGGTAGTCAAGCAAGGTACAGCTATTCATGGAGAATACAATGGCGCATTAGCAGGGAAAACAGGGACTACCTCCTTTTTAGGGAAAGAAGGAGCGGCGAAAGATGCTTGGTTTGCTGGTTTTACACCTGAGGTGAGTGGAGCAGTTTGGATCGGTTACGATCAAACGAATGAGCAACAATACTTAAAAGCAGGGAGTTCCTATGCGACAAAACTGTTTAAAGCAATTATGAAAGATACACATATCGAAGCGAAAAAAGTTTTTTCCCTCCCTGATGGACTCGTTGATTTAGAAGAGCCTATTCGTTTAGAGAGAATAGAAAATTATCGTGTAACCTACACTTTTAAGCCTCTTCAATTGTTTACGGTTCAACTAGCGTGGAAACCGCAAGCGGATGAGCGAGTTGTTTATAAAATTTATCGCAAAGGGAAGGATGGCGAACGTGAGTTTATCGGAAGCGTTCAAGGAAAAGGGCTGTATGAAATGACTTTCGTAAATATTTTTTCAGGGGATGCTTATCAAGTCGTTCCATACAACCCACAAACGCAGAAAGAGGGGCAAGGAACGGATTATGTTGTTCCGAATTGGGGATAAATGGATAAGGTGATTGGCCGTCATAAAATGGTCAAATTGTTTCGTCGATTTTTTGAAAATTGCTGTTTATTTCTATACAAGAAACGATGAAAACGATATATTGGAAAAGGATATATTCAACGTGAAAGAAACATGCTTCTAAAGGGGGATTACGATGACTCAACAGAAAGAGTTTAACGATACATTTTTAAAAGCGGCACGTGGTGAAAAAACAGATCATGTACCAGTATGGTATATGCGACAAGCAGGGCGTTCACAGCCGGAATATCGTGCATTAAAAGAGAAATACAGCTTATTTGAAATTACGCATCAACCAGAATTGTGTGCGTATGTAACGAGACTACCAGTTGAGCAGTATAATGTCGACGCAGCTATTTTATATAAGGATATTATGACGCCACTACCTGCAATTGGAGTGGATGTAGAAATTAAAACAGGAATTGGACCGGTTATTGATAATCCAATTCGCTCAATGCAAGATGTAGAAAAGCTAGGCGAAATTAATCCAGAAGAAGATGTTCCGTACGTATTAGATACGATTAAACTATTAACAAATGAACAGTTATCGGTACCTTTAATCGGTTTTGCAGGTGCTCCATTTACACTGGCAAGCTATATGATTGAAGGCGGACCTTCAAAAAATTACAATAAGACAAAGGCATTTATGTATGCAGAACCGAAAGCATGGTTTGCGCTGATGGACAAGTTGGCACAAATGACTATTACATATGTAAACGCTCAAATTGATGCAGGGGCAAAAGCAATCCAAATTTTTGATTCGTGGGTTGGAACATTAAACGTAGCGGACTATCGTTATTTTATTAAACCGACGATGGAGCGAATTTTCTCTGAATTACGTAAAAAAAATGTTCCGCTCATTATGTTCGGTGTCGGTGCAGGTCATTTGGCAAAAGAGTGGCATGACCTGCCGCTAGATGTCGTTGGTTTGGATTGGCGTTTACCGATTACAGAAGCGCGTCAAATGGGCTTAACGAAAACACTTCAAGGGAATTTAGACCCAGCTATCTTACTTGCTCCTTGGGAAGTGATTGAAGAAAGAGCAAAAGCCATTTTAGATGCGGGTATGATGCAAGATGGATACATTTTCAATCTTGGACACGGTGTATTTCCACAAGTAAAGCCGGAAACGTTAAAGCGATTAACGGCGTTTATTCATGAATACTCAAGCAAAAAATGAGGTGTTAAGCATGACGAAAAAGAAAATGGGCTTACTCGTAATGGCCTACGGTACTCCTTACAAAGAGGAGGACATTGAGCGCTATTATACGCATATTCGTCGCGGACGTAAGCCGAGTGAGGAAGCGATTCAAGAGTTAACAGATCGCTACCGCGCCATTGGAGGCATTTCTCCTTTAGCGAAAATAACAGAAGAGCAAGCAAAAAAACTAGAAGATCATTTAAATTCGATTCAAGACGAGATTGAATTTAAAAGCTATTTAGGTTTAAAACATATTGAGCCATTTATTGAAGATGCTGTACAAGCAATGCATCAAGATGGGATTACAGAGGCGGTCAGCATCGTATTAGCTCCGCATTTCTCAACATTTAGTGTAAAGTCTTATAATAATCGGGCAAAAACAGAGGCGGAAAAGCTCGGAGGTTTGACGATTACATCTGTCGAAAGCTGGTATCAAGAGCCAAAATTCATTCAATATTGGGTCAATCAGGTGAATGAAACGTATGCCAAAATGTCTGAAGAAGAGAAAAGTAGCGCTGTGTTAATCGTTTCTGCACATAGTTTACCGGAAAAAATTAAAGAGCTCGGCGATCCGTACCCTGACCAATTACAAGAAACGGCGGATTTAATTGCGAAGGAAGCAAACATTACGGACTATGTCGTTGGTTGGCAAAGTGAAGGAAACACGCCTGAGCCATGGTTAGGACCAGATGTTCAAGATCTAACCCGAGATTTATATGAAGAAAAAGGGTATCAAACGTTCGTATACATTCCAGTTGGGTTCGTATCGGACCATTTAGAAGTGTTATACGACAATGACATTGAATGTAAAGTAGTAACCGACGAATTAAATGCTTCTTATTATCGACCGGAAATGCCAAATGCAAAACCTGAATTTATTGATTGTCTTGCAACCGTTGTATTAAATCATGTTGCACAAAAGAGACAATAAAGAAGGCGATAAAGATGGAAAATAGAAAAAAAGTTGTAATTATCGGAGGAGGAATCACTGGTCTATCGGCAGCATTTTATTTACAAAAGGAAGTGCTAGACCAAAAGCTTCCGATTGAAATTTCCCTTATTGAAGCAAAGCCTCAGCTTGGTGGGAAGATCGAAACCGTCCGTAAAGATGGATTCGTAATTGAAAGAGGGCCTGACTCGTTTTTAGAGCGGAAAAAAAGCGCAACCCAATTAGTAAAAGATTTAGAAATGGAAAAGGAATTAGTGAACAACGCAACCGGACAAGCGTACGTATTTGCCCGCGAGCAATTAAATCCGATTCCAGAAGGATCTGTCATGGGGATTCCAACAAACATTGGGCCGTTTATTACATCAGGACTTTTTTCTATTCCGGGAAAAATGCGAGCAGCTTACGATTTTATCTTGCCAAAACGCACGGTGGAGGGAGATCAATCTCTTGGACAATTTTTTAGAAGGCGTCTAGGAGATGAAGTCGTCGATAATTTAATTGAACCGCTATTATCGGGCATTTACGCTGGAAACATAGACGATATGAGCTTGTTATCTACTTTCCCTCAATTTTACGAAATGGAGCAAAAAAATCGAAGTTTAATTGTTGGATTGAAGAAAACAATGCCAAAGGCACAGCCTAAGCGGAAAAAAGGAATCTTTCAAACAGTAAAGACTGGTCTACAATCTGTTGTAGAAGAAATCGAAAAGCAATTAACGGCTGTAGATGTGAAAAAAGGGATAAAAGTTGAACGATTTGTCAAAACAGGTGAAGGATACACCCTTACTTTGAGTAATGGGGAGGAAATGGCAGCCGATAGTGTCATTGTATCTACGTCTCATCAAGTGTTGACGAACCTCGTTCAAGACAATCGCATCGATTTGTCTTATTTCGATTCAATGCCTGCTACATCTGTTGCAACGGTTGCGATGGCTTTTCCAGAAGAAGCGGTAAAGCTTACATCAAACGGTACCGGGTTTGTCATCTCACGAAACAGTGGTTTTACGATTACTGCTTGTACGTGGACACATCGAAAGTGGCCGCACACAGCGCCGAAAGGAAAAGCATTGCTTCGTGCTTACGTAGGAAAAGCTGGTGATGAGGCCATTGTTGAACAATCCGATGATATTATTTTGAAAACGGTCATGGATGATTTAAAACGAATCATGGATATCAGTGGAGAGCCAGACTTCTCCATCGTTTCTCGACTAAAGCATTCCATGCCACAATATCAAATCGGGCACAAAGAACAAGTTCAATTGATTAAACGTCAAATGAAAGAATCGATTCCTGGTATTTATTTAACAGGTGCATCTTTTGAAGGCATTGGAATACCAGATTGTATTGATCAAGGAAAGCAAGCTGTACAAGATGTCCTATCTTATTTGCAAGCAGAGAAACGAATTCTTACACACAATTAGTTTTGTTCACTATGCCTCCGAGAAACGATCTTGGAGGCTTTTTTATTTTAAGTTCAATAAAGTGTTAAAGTATTCCCTTTATAGTTTTTTGGTGTCTAGCTCCAAGCGCCATCAGCTCGGGTCGCTTCGCCTAAGGCCTTGCGCTTTTCGCTTTTCTTACGTTACGGCAGGCGACTCTACTGTTGTGAGATTTGCTTTTTTTCGTCTCAAGCGTTTTAATAAAAGGTATGCGAAGGATAAAAGGTAGGGAAGAGCTATGGAACAATGTGACCATTTAAAACTCGATCATCAGTTATGTTTTTTAATATATGCTAGTTCAAGAGAAATGACGAAACTGTATCGTCCGATATTGCAAGAATTAGACATTACGTATCCACAATATTTGGCACTACTTGTTTTGTGGGAAAAAGACGGTGTTTCGGTAAAAGAACTAGGGAAGAAGCTATATCTTGACTCTGGAACGTTAACGCCGATGCTAAAGCGGATGGAAGCTAATGAGCTAATAACTCGCTCGCGTTCAACAGAAGATGAAAGAACGGTGTTCATTTTTCTCACAGAGAAAGGAAAAGTGCTACGCGAAAAAGCTAAATGCATTCCTAATGCGATTATTGAAAAAGCAAAAGTTAAAGAAGAAGAACTGGCACTATTAATGCCATTATTGCGTTCATTTTTAACGAAATTAAATGAAGAATAAATATTTGAATGACCGGATACTTGATTAGTAAAGGTCAACAATAAATGTTATATGAGCCACTGGCTCATTTTTTTTTAAGCTCTTAAACACCAATTGCTTCTTTTTTTCTTAGAAAAAATATGAGGGCAGAAAGACTAGGTATCGGAATATGTCAAAACTTTCAGAAATACGACTGGTTTTATGTGAAAAAGTAAAAAAGGTTGACAAGAAATTTATATTATGTAAAATTTAATTGTGCACAATATAATTTTGTAAATAAAGGAGACGAAAAAATGCAACCATTATATACAGCGACAGTAACAGCGGCAGGTGGCCGTAACGGTTTTGTAAAATCTACAGATGGTGTTCTTGATTTAGAAGTAAAAATGCCAAAAGAATTAGGAGGAGCAGGCGGTAATGCAACGAACCCAGAACAACTTTTTGCCGCTGGGTATGCAGCATGCTTCGATAGTGCGTTAAATCTTGTCATTCGTCAAAAACGCGTAGAAGTGAAAGAAACATCTGTAACGGCTCATGTAACAATAGGAAAAGACGACACAGGCTTTGGATTATCCGCCCAATTAGATGTGAAAATTGACGGCGTATCAGAAGAGGTTGCAAATGAACTTGTGAACGCAGCTCATCAAGTATGTCCGTACTCAAAGGCTACACGTGGTAATATTGACGTAAAATTAAATGTTCTATCATAACGGCAACGTAGTAATGTTAGTGCTTATTCGCCCCTAGCCCTCAAAACTCTTTTGAGGGCTTTTTTATTGTTACAGAAAGTTTAAGTTCAATAAAGTGTTAAAGTATTCTCTTACAGTTTTTTTGGTGTCTAGTTCCATGCGCCATCAGCTAGGGTCGCTTCGGCCCTGCTGTGGCGACGGAAGCCTCCTTGCAGGTCCTCAAGCGCCCTTCGCCTAAGGGCTTGTGCTTTGCGCTTTTTCTGTGAAAATAAAAATTACCTATGAGCTGAATGATCGATCATGATAGGTAGATGGTAGAAAGAAAAAACCTCGGGGAGAATAAATTTTCATGTCCGGGGTGTGAGTGTAAAATCATTTATGTTTCTTATTTCGTTTTTAAATAAAAGCTGCCTCACGAGAAAATTGAACTTCTAATAGGTTGTTTGATAAAATTGACTCCTGAATGCCAATTTGATAGGATGAAATGGAACTAATTGACTGAATGTATCATATAGTCAACTTTAGCGAGGTGTGTTCGAATTGAATTTTGATCGACGAAAGGCAATTGTCGAAGCAGCGGAAAAATCGTTTGCTCATTTTGGGTATAAGGCGACGACGATGGACCAAGTGGCAAAGATGGCCAACGTAGGGAAAGGGACGATTTACACGTTTTTTAAAAATAAAGAGGAATTATTCGATGAAATTATCTCTTCTTTACTACATGAAATGAAGGTAGAAGCTGATCGGGTTTTTGACGAGTCTGCCCCTTTTTTTGAAAATGCGCACCGTGCATTATACAAAATTCTTGAATATCGAAAAAAACATCATTTGACGATTAAGATTTTTCAAGAAAGCCATGATTTAGGTACACCTGCGGTTCAAGCGGTTGTACACAAAATCGAACAAATGATTATTGAATATATTAAGGGAAAAATTGAAACCGCTATCGAAAAAGGAGAAATAACTCCTTGTGATCCTGAAATTACGGCCTTCATCATATTAAAATTATACTTTTCACTCGTCTTCGACTGGGAAAAACATCATACGCCGCTATCAAAGGAAGAGATTGCTAACCTTTTTGAACGGTATTTGCTAAAAGGATTATCGGCAAATTAATGCAAGTGTTAAGAAAGTCTTGAGAAGCTTTCTTAACACTTTTTTATTGTTACAGAAAGTTTACGTTCAATAAAGAGTTAAAGTATTCTCTTTACCGTTTTTTTGGTGTCTAGCTCCAAGCGCCATCAGCTCGGGTCGCTTCGCCTAAGCCCCCCACTTGGTTTTCAGAAATGAGCAGCGTGTTTTAGCACAATGAACGGAACATTCATTGTCACTGCGAATAATATATTCTTGTTCGAGAATGACGTTTGATGATGATTTGTAAATGACTCATTGAATTTGAGGTCTCGACAGACAATGTAGGTAAAATAGGATGAAAACAATCATTTTGCATCACTCTGAAATAGCCAGTCTAGAATTGTAGTCGCTTGTTTCTTCTATATTCAACCATTTTATGGTATGATATAAAGAATAAGACAATTAAATCACCGATTGTATGGGGATTGATAATCTTAAAATTATTCCATATAATCAACATAGTGAAAGCGGTTTCTGTAAGTTTAGGGGGATCAAGATGGCCACTATCGAAGATGTAGCAAAATTAGCCGGTTTGTCTCGAACAACGGTGTCGCGTGTAATTAACAATCATCCGTACGTATCGGAACAGAAGAAGCAGTTAGTGCTGGATGCGATGAATGAGTTAGGATATGTGCCGAATTCTTCTGCACGAAGCTTAAGAAGTCAGAAGACAGAGATGATTGCCGTCATTATTCCGCGCGTAATGAACCCGTTTTTCGGTCAATTAGTTGAATCGCTCGAGATTGCAGCGTCGGAATATCATTATCAATTAATCGTTTGTCAAACGTTGTATTCAGCTAAAAAAGAGCTAGACTATTTAAACTTGTTGAAAACAAAACAAGTCGATGGTGTGATTTTAACGACGTTATTAAACGATTGGAAACAGATTGAGCCGTTTCTCGAGTATGGTCCGATTGTTTTATGTAATGAATACGAAGAGCGGGCGAATATCCCGACTGTTCACATGGACCAACAATATGGAGGATATGTGGCGACAAAGCATTTAATTGATGCGGGGCATAAAAGAATTGCCTATTGTTGTGGAAATGTAAAGAGTAACGTGACGAAGGAACGTGAAAACGGATTTAAGCAAGCGCATGAAGAAAGTGGACTTACTGTAGATAACCGTCTCGTTTTCCGTAACGTCTTTACATTTGAAGATGGAAAGAAAGTATTAAATGAGATTTTACAATTAAATGAAATGCCGACCGCTATTTTTACAGGGTCAGATGAAGTTGCAGCAGGAGTAATTGCTGAAGCGAAGAAATTCGGTATTGACGTACCAAATGAGCTTTCTGTCGTCGGATTTGATAATCAGGATATAACAGAGCTCATCGATCCGATGATTACAACGGTTCATCAGCCAGTGAAAGAAATGGCACATAAGGCAATGCAAGTGATGATGGATAAAATTAAGTTCAAAAATTACTTAGAAAAAGAAACTTATCAACTTCCACTTTCCCTCATAATTCGTAACTCAACGATATAAAGACTTTTGATTATTGGAGAGCCCCTTTGAAGTAAGCCTCATAACGAAAAAGGATAAATATCAAATTGAACTTTGAATGGTATAAAGCGAGCAAATCTTATTTACAAAATAGGAATTAGTTTGATAATCCAGAACGAATTTCGATTGTTCTGGATTATTTTGTAATAACTGTCAAAATGAAAAAATATGATTATATTATTATTCAACTTGAAGCAATCGACAAAATGTGACAAAATATGAGATAAATAAACAATTCGAGAAGTTAAGCTTCTCAATAGGATGTGATCCAAAGATTGAAACATTATGAAGAACTAAGTCCAAAAGAAATGTTTCTTGAAAAAATGAAAAAGCCATTTGTGAATCATTTCTTGGAAATTCAAAAAAAACCTTTGCGTATGGAAGATGAGGAATGGGTTGAAGAAAGTTATCATTTATTAAAACAACTCCGAGATGGAGCAGCGCTGTTTAAAATAGATACGTTAGTTGAAGTGTCTTACTTTCTATTAAAGAAAATTCAAATCCAAGATATGCGTTATTTCATGGAACAGAAAGATCAAGCCATTTGGCTTGAAGGAATAAAACTGTTAATTCAATATTTATTTGAAGGTGAGAAAAACGCTAAATCAAGTAGCCAAGAAGACGTAGAAAATAAGAAATTATTGTATATTGTGGATGAAGACCACCTTTTTGTCGAATGGGTCCAGGATGGATTTCAAAATAGCTCTTTTCACATCGTGCCAATGTATTTTGACAATCTAATTGAAAACATGAATCAACAACTTCCTTCTCTACTTTTAATAAATGTATCAAATCAACAAGCAATCTCAATTCTTACCCAACCAGAAAATCAACATCTATTTCAACAAATACCTGTACTAGGTATGACTCAACATTTTGGTGAAGAAAGCATCGTCAAGATTTTGGAGTACGGAGTAGACGATCTACTTCAGAAGCCGTTTGCACTTTCAATCGTCCATCATAAAATGGATAAGCTTGTTCAAGAATATGAAGCAAAAAATCATCGAATCCTCCATCAAAAAGTATTAATGCTTGAGAACCTAGCAAAAGAATGGGATAGGTTTCGTCGTTTTCAATCGTATTTCTCCCTGTTGTTGTTAAAAATCGATAAATTACAAGACAATAAATCTTTAATGAACACAATCTATGAATATGCGGTGTCTTCGATTCGAACGTATGATGAAGTCTGTATATGGTCTGACGATACGTTAATGTTTTTGCTTCCTGCGACGAAGCAGGAGGAGGCCGAATTTGTAGGGAACCGTATAAATAAAGTATTGGAGTCTAACGGATTGCAACAACTGAAAGCCGTTATGGTTGTGGCTGAAAGTGACCCTCGCGACCAAAATGTACACGAAATGATTGAACATGTAGAGAAAAAGGCTCAATTCAGTGTTCCAAGTGACGGGATTGTAATGGTTCGTTCGAAACAAGTAGATTCCAGTTCTGTACAAGAAGGACGGATTAAGGTTCTCGTCGTCGACCATGATCCAGTAACGGGGAGCATTTTGCACAACTCTTTAAATTCTAATCAATGGGATATTGAATTATGCCTAGACGGACGAGAAGCGATGACAAAAGTGTTGCAATTTCAACCGCATATCATCATTAGTGAAACAACCGTTCATCATCTTGATGCTTTCATGTTTTGTTCGCAAGTCAGAAACTTGCCGTCTTTGTCCCAAACGGTGTTTATTTTTCTCTCTAGCCAGTATTTACCTCACCATATCGCAAGAGGTTTTAAAGCTGGAGCAGACGACTTTTTAGCTAAGCCTTTTTCCATGAAGGAATTGGAAACAAGACTTGATAAATTTGGAAGGCAAGCGAAGGCAAGGCAACTGGAGGCATAACAATGATTGTTTCATATCTAATGATTTTCTTAACAATAATCGTTGCATTGATTATCTTTTCTCTATTAGTCTTTTTGTTAATTCGGAAGTATTTCTTTAATTACTTTGCTAAAAAGCGAAACAACTATTATGAGAAGACTTTACCGATTGTTATCCGCTATGTGACCGGGAAAGACGAACGGTTAGGTAGAGGGCTGAATACAACGTCTAAATGGCAGCGAGAGGTCATTACAGAAATTTTATATAAAGTTTCGAGGAAGATAACGAGTGAAGAAGAAATTAATCGTGTCCGTTTTGTAAGTCAATCAATTGGGTACACAGACGAACTAAAGCAAAGTCTCATACAACGGAAAAAGTTGATTGAAGTTTCAGAAGCGACGAAAAAAGCGGGGGTCTTAAGACTAAAAGACCTAGCTCCTCTCATCGAAAAAAATTTATACGAGGATGATGTGGACCTTTGGTTATCTTCTGCTCGGGCACTGGCGAATATGGGAGAAAGCTCTCCCATTATTCGTTTTCTAGCAAATAGTGAGCGCGACATATCACCGAAAGTCGTCATTCGAATTGGAGATATGCTTCTTCGTTCAAATACAGTTGATGAAAACGAAATGATGGACCATTTTGATTCTGCTTCGCTTATCGTCCAACGAGTGTTTATTGAAACATTTGGAAGGAAGAAAATGTTTCGTACTCTCCCCATAATAGAAAGTTGTCTAGAACATGAAGATTTAGAGTTGCAAGTGAAAGCGTTAAAGGCTATTGGGGAGATGGGATTAACGACTAAACAAGATGAAATCATGGAATTTTTATTCCATCCTGAATGGGTCGTTAAAGTAGCGGCTATAAACGCTATTCACTCTTGTAAAGTGATGAAAGCTGTTGATATTTTGACAGAATTGCTTGCAGATGAAAATTGGTGGGTGCGTCTCCGCGCTGCTGAAGCATTAAAAGGATTTGGAATCATTGGAAAAGAAAAACTCCTATGGACGCAACAGTTTCACGGTGATTTATTTGCCCGTGAAATGGCCGAAAAAGTGTTGCAAAGCTACAGTAGTTAGGAGGTTGATAGCTTGGATTTGTTTTTTCTTATGTTTTATTTATTTAATATTTTCATCTTTTTGTATGTCATACTCGTCGATGCATTTTATTTACTCTTTTTTCACTTGTCCTTAAAGCAAATGAGCGTTTATATGAAACGGCTCCCCATTCACGATGAGGAAGAAATGGCTTCATCAGCTTTAACACCCCCTGTCTCCGTTATTGTCCCGGCATACAACGAAGAAAAAGTCATTGTTGAAAATATTCAATCCTTGTTTCATTTAAACTATCCAGAATATGAAATTATCGTTGTCAATGATGGGAGTACCGATGATACGTTACAAGTACTCATTGAACATTTCGATTTGTTTCCCGTTCGAGAAGTTATTCGTCAACAGATTCCAACCGAAACAGTAATCAATGTATACCGTTCCATTCACCATCCTCATTTAATTGTTGTGGATAAAGAAAATGGTGGAAAATCAGATGCATTAAATGCAGGTATTAACATCTCAAACTATCCGTACTTTTGTGGTATAGATGCAGACTCGATTTTGGAGCCAGAATCGTTAATTAAAACGATGTGGCCGATCATTGAGGGAGCAGAGAACGTGATTGCATGTGGGGGAATCGTTCGTATTGCCAATGGATGTAAAATCGAAAATGGACACGTTGTGGAAGTAAGGCTGCCGAAAAATAAGCTGGCGCTGTTTCAAGTTGTAGAGTATTTGCGTTCATTCTTAATGGGAAGACTCGGTCTTAGCGCAATGAATAGTTTATTGATTATCTCAGGTGCCTTTGGAGTGTTTCGGAAACGAGAGGTTATTGAAGTAGGGGGATACAGCACGAACAATATAGGAGAAGATATGGAGCTTGTCGTTCGTCTGCAAAAGTATTTATTTGATGAAAAGGTAGATGCGAAAATCTTGTTTCTCCCTCAGCCCATTTGTTGGACAGAAGCGCCGAATAATTTAAAAGTACTTTACCAACAGCGTACGAGATGGCATATCGGTCTTTTACAAACGTTGCTAAAACATAAAAAACTGATGTTTAATCCGAAATATAAATCGATGGGGCTTATCGTTATGCCTTATTTCTTACTAGTCGAGTTATTAGGCCCGACCATAGAATTGGTAGGAACGATTTTTATCATAGCAGGGCTTTATTTTGACATCGTCAATATACCGTTTGCGATTATGTTCTTTTTATTAACATTAGTTTTCGGTGTCTTTTTGTCCATTTGTGCGGTTTTCTTAGAAGAATACAATTTCCGCCGTTATCCGAGAATTCGCGACCTGCTAACGTTAAGTTTATTCAGTGTAATTGAAAACTTTGGATACCGTCAGCTGAATGCGATTTGGCGAACAATTGCGTTTTTCCGTTATTTAACCAACAAGGTTTCTTGGGGGAATATGACAAGAACCGGTATTTCAAAAGAAAACAAAAAGACGATGAATATGTAGAAAGAGTGTGAAACGGTATGAAAAATCGATTTAAAACATGGATGATTTATTTATTATTAGCATTCATTCTTTGTCTACCTCTTTTCGTTTGGTTTTGGAAGCCGTCCACTCCTTTGAATCTCGTCGTCATTGATAAAACGGTTCCATTAGATGATTTTCGCGAGCATCTTGGGCTTTTCTGGGTGTTACACCATACAAAAGTTGTTGATGATGAAGATAAGAAGCTGTATGAAAAAGAAGTGGATTATTATGGGTATCATCCTGAACGATCTGAAGGGGATGACGTTTTGGAAGTCGAAGAGAGTCCGGATTTAATTTATGTCGCTGACACGTATGGCGTTTATGAAGCGGACTTCGATGGTAACTTTACGGGGGAGCGGTCGGAAAAGATTTATGGAGGGCTCACCTTTTTCGAATGGAACCGAATTTTGGCCTCGAAGTCAGAACATACAACATTAATTGTAGAATTCAATACGATTCAATCTCCGACAGAAGAAAATGTTCGCTCAATCGTAGAGCGTAACTTATCTATACAATGGACTGGATGGATCGGTCGTTATTTTCCAGATTTAGATGACATTGAGGTACCCATTTGGTTGAAGACAAACTATGAGAAACAGACAAACAACGAATGGACATTTAAAGGACCTGGGCTGACCTTTGTTAATGAGAATGATTACGTCGTTGTGCTGGAAGAGGAGGACATAACGGGCTCGGTTAAATTTTATTGGACCGAACTAGGGAAAAGTCACTACAACGAAGAACGTGAAAGTGAATATTCCTATTGGTTTGATATTATCGAGCCTGGTCCAGAAATGGAAGCGGAAGGCATGTATTCACTCATGTTAACTGATACAGGCGAAGAGATATTAAACGAGCATGAGATACCGACAACGTTTCCTGCTATTTTAAAGCACAAAGAGGAGTCTATTTATTACTTTGCCGGTGATTTTGCTGATATTAAACAAGATCATTGGGCGAAATGGGTGCTTCCTTCGCCAATTTATTCTTTGATGGCGATATTAAATAAAGATGAGCAGTTTTTTTGGGAAGTTTATATACCGCTTATGAAGGTGATATTGCATGAGGCCAATTCACAAAAAACGAGCTCACAATCGGTAGGGGCATGATTTGATGGGGAAAATAAAGAATAGATTGATTACATTTATCGTATGGTTTATCTTTTTAGGATCTTTTGGTTTTGCTGGTGGCGGTTTATTTCTTTTGTTTGCGGTCGTTCCTTTTGAAGAAATGTTAGTACAGCGTGGCTATACACAAACGCAAATTGATGATGTATTAAAATATGTCGTATTCGGCTGGATTGCATTCGGTTTTATTGTTTCATTTCTCTTTTACCTATTCGTTTGGAAGCGCAAGAAGAAATGGGCGTTAGGGATTACAGCTGTAACAGTACTGGCTGCGGTAAGTGTATTGTTGATGTTTATAAGGACGGATTCAGCGTTAATAGCTATGAGTAGGGGAGATTTCCAACAAACAGGAGAACGGTTCACTTTCGGCCCTTATCCTGAAGAAGAATTATTGATTCAATTAAAAGAAGAAGGGTATGTGGGGGTCATCACTTTATTAAGTCCAACGCTCCCTTTTGAAAATCAACTTTTACAGCAGGAAATAGAGCGAGGGGAGAAAGTCGGGATGCCTATTCACTCCTTCCCGATGCTTCCGTGGGTTGGCGACAATACTGAATCCATTAATGGAATCAAAAGTCTTGTTTCATCCGAAGAAGGGAAGTTTTACATCCACTGTTATTTAGGTAAACATCGTGTGGATATGGTGAAGCAAGTAATTATGAGTGTTACAGATGCGGAGCTTGAACAACGAACGACAATTTTTCCTTCTGACTTCCAGCGTGGTCCAGTGTATTTATTTAATGATGCTAAGGTGATTGTAGGCCCTTATCCTACACGGGAAGAATGGGGCATTTTAATCAGAAACCGAGTGAAGGAAATTGTTTCATTTATTGACCCAGACTCAAGCAGAGGCAAGGAACTAAAAGAGATTGCAGAATCAAGTGACCTCGTTTTAACAACGGTGTCCGATCAATCTTTAGAACAAGTTGCTTCCTATGTACAAGAGTTAGACGAAAAGGTATATGTGACGGATTTTCGAACAGATTCTACCCTGTTAGACTTAGAGACAATCCTTCGTCGATCACACGAGCCGATTAATCGCTCCCTGTTCTCTTCTGAGGAAGCGAAGTTTATCGGAAGTTGGGGCGTTATTTCCTCAAGCCTGTTCGATCAAGACACATTAAGGGAGGCGGGAATTAAAACTGTCATCACGGTAACTTCCCAAGCAATTTCTTCGCTCGAAGCGTTAAAAGAAGAAGGGGTTCAGGTGCTGTCTTTTTCTAACGAAACGCTAGATACATCCGCAAGTCAATATGAGTTTTTGCAATCAATAGGGGAAGAATTGGGTCCTGTTTACCTCTATGTAGAGGGGAACGAAGAGCTTGTAACATCTCTTCACCGAATGATGCAAGGGCTGTATTATGGGATCGATGAAGAAGAAGGGCAATTTCCTTCAACTGTCTCAGTTGTAGAATACGATCTATTAACAGGTGCACCACTGGACGAAAAACAATGGGAGGATTTCGTCTTATTCAATGGAGTCAAGGAAGTCATCTTCTTATATGCACCAAGTATTCATTCTGAAGATCTCGTTGCACAACAAGAAGAACTGGCGTCACGCTATCAAGTATCCTTTACAATGATTCCAATGTTTGAAGATTACCGAGAGCAACTTTACGAAAAGTTACAAGGGTTGAAGGGAACGAAATACATCATAGCTCCGGAAGAAGTGAAAGAGGAACTGATGGATGTGCTAACGGATTACTAAAAGCTGTATGGTAAGAAAAAGGTGAAGAAAAGCAGGGGCTTCAGCGGGATGAAGCCCCTACTAACGTGGAGGCGACTGCCGTAGCGTCGTTCGAAAGACGCTAGGGGCCGAATGGAAAGGTGTGAAAGTACGTAAAACACCATTTACAAAAGACATCTCTTGAGATTGTCTTGTTTCAAATAGATTGAAAAAATCAACCCCTGGCTACTAGCCAGGGGTTTTCGTTTATCGTTACAGAAAATTTAAGTTCAATAAATTGTTCTCTTTTCAGTTTTTTTGGTGTCTAGCTCCAAGCGCCATCAGCTCGGGTCGGTTCGGCCCTGCTGTGGCGACGGAAGCCACCTCGCAGGTCCTAAAGCGCCCTTCGCCTAAGGACTTGCGCTTTTCTTATTTTATATTCAAACAGTTGTTGCAGACGTTTCCATAACACTCATGCTGCTCTTCCATCTCATTTCCACAGTCTGCGCATTTTTTTGGTGGTAAGTTACGAAAGAATTCCATCACTTTTTCTAACATTTTATATCCCCCCGTGTCGTTGTTACTCATATTGTATTATAACAGTATTAAAAATGTCAATGTTGTATTGTAACAAAGTTTGTTTTCGTGAAATTTTTTTCGAAAATGGGTATATTGAAAGGGGAGGATTCATAAGGAGGTATGCGTGCATGAAGCTTACAGTAATCGGATATTGGGGAGGATTCCCCGGGAAAGGTGAAGCCACGTCAGGTTATTTATTTGAGAAGGAAGGATTTCGCCTTCTAGTCGATTGTGGTAGTGCTGTACTATCACAGCTACAACAATATGTGGAACCATCGGCGCTTGACGCGGTGATTTTGTCCCACTATCATCACGACCACGTTGCGGATGTAGGTCCCCTACAATATGCACGGCTCATCGGAGGTATGTTAGGGAAAACGAAGGAAGCGTTGCCGATCTATGCACATCAAAACGATACGAAGTTTCATTCTCTTACATACAAAGGAGTTACAGAAGGAATGGCGTATGACCCGAATAAACCGATGCGTATTGGACCGTTTACCATCACTTTTTTACAAACGGACCATCCAGTAGAATGTTATGCGATGAGGATAACTGATGGAACGAATTCGATTGTATACACGGCTGACTCTTCCTATAAAGAAGAGTTTATTCCGTTCTCAAAAGATGCAGACCTTCTTCTTACGGAATGTAATCTGTATGCCCATCAAGATGGAAAACAAGCGGGGCATATGAATAGTCACGACGCAGCGACAATTGCCAAGAATGCGGATGTAAAGCAACTAATCTTGACGCATTTACCTCATTTTGGAGACCATCGTGAGTTAATTAGCGAAGCACAATCGATTTACAAAGGGCCGATTCAATTAGCAAAATCAGGACTTACGATACAATTTTAGGAGGAGAACAACTTGATTTTTATCGACAACGAAAACATCACAGATCCACGAATCAATCTAGCCATTGAAGAATATGCTTTGAAGCATCTAGATCCAAGCAATACATATTTGCTGTTTTATATTAATGAGCCGTCTATTATCATTGGCAAAAATCAAAACACGGTTGAAGAGATTAATGCAGATTACGTCGAGGAAAACGGCATCCATGTCATCCGTCGTCTATCTGGTGGCGGTGCTGTGTACCACGATTTAGGAAACTTAAATTTTAGCTTTCTCACAAAAGACGATGGGGACAGCTTTCACAATTTTAAGAAGTTCACCGATCCAGTCGTAAAAGCGTTACAAAAGTTAGGTGTACCTGCTGAATTAAGCGGTCGAAATGACATTCTCGCCAACGGTCGTAAAATCTCTGGAAACGCCCAGTTCTCGACGAAAGGGAGAATGTTTTCCCACGGAACGTTATTATTCGACTCTGAAATTGAGCATGTCGTTTCAGCCTTAAATGTGAAGAAAGAAAAGATTGAGTCCAAGGGCATTAAATCGATTCGTAGTCGTGTCGCTAATATTCGTGAGTTTTTAAATGAGCCGCTATCGATGGAGCAATTCAAAGAAATGCTTTTATCGTACATTTTTGATGGAAAAGACGAAATCCCTCGCTACACGTTAACTGAAGACGATTGGAAGAAAATTCACGAAATCTCAAAAGAACGTTACCAAAATTGGGATTGGAATTACGGAAAATCTCCTTCCTTTAACGTTCAACATTCGCATCGTTTCCCGGTTGGGCAAGTTGATATTCGTCTAGAAGTGAAAAAAGGCATCATTCGACAGTGTAAAATTTATGGTGACTTTTTTGGAGTAGGAGATGTAGCAGATATTGAGGAACAATTAAAGGATGTTCGATACGACCGTGTATCTATTGATGAAGCTCTAAAAAATATTGATTTAAAGCATTACTTCGGAAATATTGAACGAAGCGAGTTTATTGCGTTTATTTTATAAGGTGTTATTCGAAAAAATTGTAGTTATTCGCACTTGCGGGATGTTGAGGAAAGGTCGAGACCCCTTAGACGATTGCCAAGGAGATTCAATTGCCTCCCCGCTGAAAGTAAATTATGTGTGAAAGGTGTTGGTTATAATCGCCAACACCTTTTTTACTTGTTACAGAAAGTTTAAGTTCAACAAAGTGTTAAAGTATTCTCTACACAGTTTTTTTGGTGTCTAGCTCCAAGCGCCATCAGTTCGGCCCTGCTGTGGCGACGGAAGCCTCCTCACAGGTCCTAAAGCGCCCTTCGCCTAAGGACTTGCGCTTTGCGCTTTTCTTAGTAGAAAAAGAATGGGATTAAAAAAAGAGTGTTGACCCTTACGTAACGTCATACTCTAACATAAAGAGGGAGGTGGTCATCATGTATAAAATTAAAGAAGTTGCAGAAATGGCCGGAGTAAGTGTGCGCACACTTCATCATTATGACCATATTGATTTATTAAAGCCAACGATGATTACAGAAGCTGGTTACCGTCTTTATACCGATGAAAACCTCGAACGGCTGCAGCAAATCTTATTTTTCAAAGAATTAGGATTTACACTTCAACAAATTAAAGATATTATCGATCGTCCGGACTTTGATCGAAAACAGGCTTTAAATCAACAACGAGAATGGCTCGTGAAGAAGAAAAAACGGTTGGAGATCATGATTGAAACCGTTGAACGAACCATTCAATCATTGGAAGGAGAAAGGAAAATGGAAGGAAAAGAGTTGTTTACGGGGTTTAACATGGAAGAAATTAAAGCACATCAAAAGAAATACGCCGATGAAACTAAGCAAAAATACGGAAAAGAAATGGTCGAAAAAGTTGAGCGGAAAACGAACGGATACAATGAACAAGACTGGGCAAACATCATGTCTCAATGGGAAGACATTTATAAGCGAATCATTTCTCGAATGGACAATGGCCATGCGGATGCGGAAGTGCAAAAAGCTGTACACGAGCTAAGAATGCTATTTTCCACGTATTTTTATGACTGTACGGTCGATATTTTTAGAGGACTGGCTGATTTATACGTAACCGATGTGCGGTTTACGAAAAACATTGACCGCTACAAGGAAGGTTTAGCTGCATTTTTACAAAAAGCGATGCATCATTACTGCGATTTGCAACAATAAGTACGGTAGGGAATGAGGGGGTTCCCTCATTTCCTTTTTTAATCGAGATAACCCTTGTATTCATTATTTTCTTTCAATATAATATATTTAGAATATTTTAAAATATAGTGAATGGTCATTCATTCATTTTTTAAGGGGTGGGAGAATTTGAATATTGTAGAACAGTTGTCGAAAATGACACAAGAAGACCCGAGAAGGATTGCCTATATTTTCGGGGATCAATCATTTACATATGGAGAACTTGAACAATCCATTAATCGCTTCGCAGACTCGCTAACGAAATTAGGAATCCAAAAAGGGGATCACGTTGCACTTCTTCTAGGAAACTCACCACATTACATCATCTCTCTTTACGGCGCCTTAAAAACAGGAGCTACAGTCATACCAGTCAATCCCATTTATACACCTAGTGAAATCGGCTATATTTTAAATAATGGAGATGTCAAACTTGTAGTTGCACTTGATAAACTTGTTCCTTTATTTGCTAAAATGAGTGAAAGACTACCGAAGATTGAGCATATCATTTCATGTCCTACATCCAATGATGAATTTGACTATGATCAATTTCCTTCACTCATCGGTAAATTGGAACCGTTTACAAGATTAATAGAAAGAGGATCTTCTTCATATGATGGTCCTACTTTACAAGAAGACGAGACAGCAGTGATTTTATATACATCGGGGACAACAGGTAAACCAAAAGGTGCGATGCTCACTCATCGGAACATCTTTAGCAATGCGATGGATGTAGGCAGCTACTTACAAATGAGCGAATCAGACCGAATCATCGCAACACTTCCAATGTTTCATGTATTCTGTTTAACCGTCGCGCTGAATGCACCTCTAATGACTGGGGCAACCGTCATTGTTGTTCCGAAGTTCAGTCCAGCGGAAATTTTCCGACTCACTAAAAAATATAACGCAACTGTATTTGCTGGTGTTCCGACCATGTATAATTTCTTGCTTCAATATGAAGATGGAGATCCACAAGATTTACATACATTGCGCCTTTGTATTTCAGGTGGTGCGTCCATGCCAGTTGCACTCTTACATGGATTTGAGAACAAATTTAATGTTGTCATCTCAGAAGGATACGGGCTATCCGAAGCTTCACCCGTAACATGCTTCAATCCGCTCGATCGCGCACGCAAGCCTGGCTCGATTGGGACGAGCATCTGGCACGTCGAAAACAAAGTCGTCAACGAACTCGGTGAGGAAGTAGCTCCTGGTGAAGTGGGTGAACTCATCGTTAAAGGACCAAACGTCATGAAAGGATATTATAAAATGGAAGAAGAAACCGCCCACACCATCCGAAATGGTTGGCTTTATACAGGAGATTTAGCAAAACAGGATGAAGAAGGCTACTTCTACATCGTCGATCGGAAAAAAGATTTAATACTCGTTGGCGGCTACAACGTCTACCCAAGGGAAGTCGAAGAAGTCCTCTACAATCACCCGAACATAGTAGAAGCAGCCGTTGTAGGAGTTCCAGATCCGGAGTTCGGTGAAACGGTAAAAAGCTACATCGTAACAAACTCAAAAGACATAAAAGAAGAAGACATCATTGCCTATTGCCGTGAACACCTTGCCAAATATAAAATTCCAAGCTCCGTCGAATTCCTAGACGAACTACCGAAAAACACAACAGGAAAAATTCTACGACGTGCATTAAAAGAACAACTCATTAAACAATAAAAACCTAGTTGAGCATAACATCTACAAGGTGTTATGCTCTTTTTAATTTAATTGGGAATCTAAGGATGCGCAAAGGTAGAGGACGCGCGCGCATAGAAGAGCTGACTCCGCGCATAGAGTAGAGGACGCCGCTCATAGAGGAGCGGAAGTCGCGCATAGAGTAGAGGACGCCGCGCATAGGGAGTAGGAGTGCGCGCATAGGGAGTAGGAGTGCGCGCATAGAGGAGCGGAAGTCGCGCATAGAGTAGAGGACGCCGCGCATAGGGAATAGGAATGCGCGCATAGAGGGGGCGAAGTCGCGCATAGAGTAGAGGACGCCGCTCATAGAGGAGCGGAAGTCGCGCATAGAGTAGAGGACGCCGCGCATAGGGAATAGGAGTGCGCGCATAGGGAATAGGAATGCGCGCATAGAGGAGCGGAAGTCGCGCATAGGGAGTAGGAGTGCGCGCATAGGGAGTAGGAGTGTGCGCATAGGGAGTAGGACTGCACGCATAGGAGGAGTAGACTGCGCGCATAGGAGGAGTAGACTGCGCGCATAGAGGAGTGGAAGTCGCGCATAGGGGGGAGGAAGTCGCGCATAGGGGGTAGGAAGTCGCGCATAGGGGGTAGGAAGTCGCGCATAGGGGAGTAGATTGCGCGCATAGGGAGAGGACGCCGCGCATAAGAGAGAATACCGCGCGCATAGGGAAGCCAAATCCGCGCATAGTCAAAGGCTACCCGCTCATAAACATAAGAGAGCGTTAGAAGTCCAAGAGGCTTTTGTTTCAACAGCGTTCATCGCAATTACAATGAATGTGACTTCTCTCCCTAATCGTCCCTAAACAGCAGGTGCGCCTTGCTTAAAGTGGCCAAATCTCAAAAATACTTTAATATTTTAAAATAGTAGTGGATAAACGCTTTTTTGGATAAAATCAATAAAGGTTGTGAAAATCTTCAGAAAATACTTGAAATTGGATAATTTCTAGGTATAATTTATTTCCATAGGTAGTACATAAAAAGGGGGGCCAATAATGAAAAGGCGAATGGGGTTCATCGGAAGCATGCTTTTCGGTGCAGGGCTTTTACTTGCGGGTTGTGGGACAAGCGAATCGGGGACAACAAGTTCCAATGATGAAGAAGCGAGTGGAGAGAAAACTTATAAAGTAGGTGTGACTCAAATTGTTGAGCATCCATCTTTAGATGCTGCGTATGAAGGGTTTCAAAAGGCACTAGAAGATGAGGGGTTACAAGTTGAGTTTGATGTACAAATTGCACAAGGTGATCAGTCCAATAACCAAACGATTGCCACTAATTTTGTTGGGGATCAAGTTGATTTAATTTTTGCGAATTCTACGCCGAGTGCGCTTGCAGCGGCGAATGCGACGAAAGAAATTCCAATTGTCTTTACATCTGTTACAGATCCGGTTGGAGCTGAATTAGTTGCGGATATGAATAATCCAGGTGGAAATGTTACAGGGACAACCGATACGCATCCAGATGCGATTCCAAATACTGTTCAGTTTATCGACCAATATGTGGATGGAAAGAAAGTCGGGATGATTTATAACTCTGGTGAGCAAAACTCTGTTGCGCAAATTGAGTTAGTGAAAAAGGCGATGGATGGGACCGATTTAGAAGTTGTAGAAGCATCTGTCTCAACTTCAGCGGAGGTAAAGCAAGCGGCGGAGTCTTTAATTGGAAAAGTTGATAGCATTTACATCATTACTGATAATACGGTAGTTTCTGCGTTAGAATCCGTGATTTCTGTCGCATCAGAGCAAGACATTCCGCTATTTGTTGGTGAGCTTGATTCGGTTCGCCGTGGTGGATTTGCTGCATACGGCTTTGAATACTACGACATTGGCTATGAAGCAGGTGTGATGGCCGCGCAAATTTTAAAAGGAGAAAAAGCTCCGTCTGAATTACCGGTACAGTATCCGCAAAACTTAAAACTATTAATCAATGAAAAGGCAGCAGAAGAGATGAGTGTGGAGATTTTAGATGAGTGGAGAACAGAAGGTGAGCTTGTAAGTCAATAACATACATGGGTCCGACATTGGAAAAAGCCAATGTTGGGGCCCGATCTTTTTTGTGGAAGGGTGTCGTCATGTCCATTGCAATTTTTGGTTCTTTAGAGTCTGGTCTTATATATGCCATAATGGCGCTTGGTGTTTATTTAACGTTTCGTATATTAGATTTTCCTGATTTGACTGTTGACGGGAGTTTTGTGACGGGTGCGGCGGTTTGTGCAATCCTGATTGTCAATGGATTTCATCCGATCATCGCCACTGTAGTCGCTATGCTCGCTGGCTTTGTTGCAGGACTATTTACAGGATTGCTTCATACGAAAGGGAATATTAATCCTCTTCTTTCGGGGATTTTAATGATGATTGCACTGTATTCCATTAATCTCCGAATCATGGGGAGATCCAACGTACCTCTCTTATCGGAGGAAACGCTGTTTACAAAACTATCAACTCAATTTGCCTCGTTCGACCAAACGTTGGAATCCATGTTTTCGTTTTCTCCTCGAACATGGACGGTCATTTTATCCATGTTACTTCTCGTAATAGTATTGAAATGGCTGCTCGATTCTTTTTTGAAAACAGAAGTTGGTTTAGCATTACGAGCAGTTGGTGATAACGTTGAAATGATTCAAAGCTTCTCAGCTAATACAGATGGGTTGAAAATGGTAGGACTTGGACTATCCAATGCGCTCGTTGCTTTATCAGGTGCGTTAATTGCGCAATACAACGGCTTTAGTGACATTGGTATGGGAATTGGAATGATTATTATCGGTCTTGCTTCGGTCATCATTGGTGAAGCGGTTGTCGGGAATAAAACGATTATCCGTGCAACGTTAGCGGTCATTATCGGTGCTATTTTGTATCGCTTAATCGTGGCGTTTGCGCTTCGTTTTAATTTCTTTGAAACGGGCGATTTAAAGTTGATTACGGCGTGCATTGTCATATTGTCATTAATCGTGCCGAGATTTCTCGACCGAAAGCGGGAGCGAAAAAAGAAGCTTGAAAGACGGAAAGAAGTTTTGGCGAAAAAGCGTGGTGAAGAAATTGCTTGAATTAAACGGGATTTATAAAGTTTTTAATGAAGGATCTGTCGATGAAAAGATTGCATTAAATCAGGTGGATTTGTCTGTGAATAACGGTGACTTCATTACAGTCATTGGGAGTAACGGTGCCGGGAAATCCACTTTATTAAACATCATCGCAGGAAAGCTCATTCCCGATGATGGGGAAGTGTGGATTGATGGAAAAAATATGACAACAATGCCGGAATACAAGCGGGCACGTTTCATTGGGCGTGTATTTCAAAATCCACTTGCGGGAACGGCTCCTACTCTAACCATCGAAGAGAACTTAGCCATTGCTTACGGACGAGTTCATCCACGAAAATTGATTAAAGGTGTATCCAATAAGCGAAGAGAAATGTTTAAAGAGCAGCTATCTATGCTTGGCTTAGGACTTGAAAATCGTTTAGGGGCAAAAGTGGGCCTTCTTTCAGGAGGCGAACGGCAAGCACTTTCCCTCTTAATGGCAACGTTTACGAAACCGAAAGTATTGTTGCTAGACGAGCATACAGCTGCGCTGGACCCTGCTCGGGCAGAAGTAATTCTTCGTCTAACAAAGCAGTTTATTGAAGAATATCAGTTAACGACGATAATGATTACTCATAACATGCAACAAGCCATTGATTTAGGAAACCGTCTGATAATGATGAATCGCGGAAGTATCATATTCCAAGCGAAAGAAAAAGAAAAAAGCGCGTTAACCATTCCGCAGTTAATGGAAGAATTCGCAAAAATTAATGGTACTGTATCGGATCGTACTTTACTTGGCTAGCAAGGAAATGAAAAAAGGTCGCAGGATCAATTCCTGTGACCTTTTCATGTTATTCAGCATCCTTTTCCGGTGCAAGTGGAAAGGTAATTTCTACTCTCGTCCATTGATTTTTTTGACTATAGTAATGGACCGTTCCACCGAGGTCTCGGATTAATTTGTTCATAATAAGTGTTCCTAACCCGGTTCCTTTTGATTTTGTTGTGTAATAAGGAAGTCCGATGCGCTTTAATTCCTCTTCTGTTAAGCCGATGCCATTATCCTCAATGAGAATGGCAACTTTTTGATTGGATAAAGAAAGCGTCGTAATGTAAATCCGTCCATCGGAACCCATTTGTTTATTTTCAATCGCTTCTATTGCGTTTTTTAATATATTTAACAAAGCCTGTTTTAACAATTTTCCATCAACGTTTACTTGATGCGCTTTCGAGAGTTGGGCGACCATCTGAATGTTCTTTAGTTGGGCTGTCGGTTTCATTAAGTTCACGGTATCTTGAATCACTTTTTCAACAATTACTTTTTCCCGTACTGAATCGCCTGGCTTCGTTAAGGATAAGAAATCCGAAATGATTTCGTTTGTACGGTCGAGCTCATCAATAATTAACTGTGAATATTGAGGGAGCTCTTCGTGTCGATTATTGGAGCTCAAGTATTGAACAAACCCACGAACAGTTGTTAACGGATTTCGAATTTCATGGGCAAATGCCGCAGCCATATGGCTCACGGTCTTTAAATTCTCAATATAAACCGTTTCATCAATTTGTTGGTTAATGCTCATTAATTTCTCAATGGTATATATGAGTGCAATTAATGAGGATAAAAAGACCGAGAAATAGATTAAATAAAAGTATCTGTCTAAGGCAGGTACAAACCATTCAAGAGTCAAGATCGATAGGGTCGTAAAGACCGAGAAAATCATAATTAAGACTCGAAATTGATGATGGCCATGAATAAAACGTTGTCTAAACAGCATTGCGGCCAAAAAGGCGATAAAGTTAATAAGAATGCCAGGTATGAAAAATTGACCGCCGATAAGATAGCGTACAACGGACACAAATGAAAACGTGAGAAACCCGACCCAAAATCCTCGATATAAGGTGAGTGCAACGATGATGACCATTCGTAAATCAAAATTCGTATCCCACAATACCTCAATAGGATAAAACATACACAAAATGGCTGCGATGGAGCCAATGATCGAATAAATCCATTTTTCTCTTAAACTTGTAGGCTTGTTTCGTTTAAAAGGAAAAAATAAATTAATACTGACCGTAAATGAGATAATGATCATATAATTCACGATTAAAGGCTTTAAAAGATCGAGTAACATGTGATAACTCCTATAACATACAAGATGAATGAAGTATTCCGTATCACATCATATCACAAGTTTTCCGATGAGCGTACCTATTACCTCCTTATCTTTAACAATTTTTTGCACTTGATGGATGTTATAGCATCTTTTTGTATGTTATGATGGAATCTATAGGGGTGAGGTAGATGGATGTTGTACAAAAAACAATTGCCAAAAATTTATTGAAAATTCGTAAAGAAAAAGGGTTAAGTTTAGAAAAAACTGCTGAATTAACGGGAGTCAGTAAAGCGATGCTCGGTCAGATAGAGCGGAACGAATCCAACCCAACGGTCTCCACATTGTGGAAAATTGCGAAAGGGCTTAAAATTTCTTTTTCTTCCTTAATGAAAGAAGAGGAGCAGTCAGTAACGGTTGTAAATGCTCAAAATCAACATCCAGTTGTTGATGAAAATGGAGCCTATAAAGTGTATTCGGTCTTTCCGTTTGAACCGGGCAAACAATTTGAAATGTATACCGTTACGATCGACTCGCTTTATATTCATAAAGCAGAAGCTCATATGAAAGGGGTCGAGGAATACATAGTCGTTGAAAGCGGGGAGCTAGTCCTTTCAGTTAATGATGTTGAGTATCGTCTTTCTAAGGGGCAAGCGGTTCGGTTTCCTGCGGATGTTCCTCATGCATACGAAAACAAGAGTGATTCAATGGTCAAGCTTACCGTCATGATTTATTATCCAGAATTGTAGGAAAGGAGTTCAATCAATGTATACGCAAACTGTATCAATGAAGGGGAAATCGGAGTTTCGTCTTGGGTTACAGGCTGGATTAACCATTGCTATCGGTTATTTTCCTGTCGCCTTAACTTTCGGGTTATTAGCAGAACAAACAGGCCTAACGTTAATGGAAACGATTTTTATGAGTATGTTTGTTTTTGCCGGCGCATCGCAATACATTTCGTTAAGCTTTTTAGCTGCTAGTGTTGGAGCGTTTGAAATTATTTTGACAACGTTCATTGTGAATATACGGCACTTTTTAATGTCGGCATCACTGAATGAAAAGATGGAACCTTCTTCAAAACTGGCACGATTTTTTTACAGCTTCGGTATTACTGATGAAACTTTCACGGTCGCATCGGTGAAAAAGGGCGATGTGTCCGCTTCTTATTTAGGGGGCATTATCGTTGTTTCGTATGCGAGCTGGGTAATTAACTCTGGAGTGGGGCACCTTGTCGGCGTTCGTCTTCCAGTCGTTCTTCAAGAAAGCATGGCGATTGCCCTGTATGCCCTATTCATTGGTTTACTTGTACCTTCAATGAAACGACAGCGTAAAGTGTTTGTGTTAGCTGCTTTTGCCGCTGTATTAAACTCTGTTTTCGTTTTAACCAATTTGCTTTCAGCTGGATGGGCCATCGTTGCTTCAACTCTTTTATCTTCCATTTTCGTTGAGATTCTTTGGACACGGTTGAAGGAAGGAGAGACTGACAGTGAGTAAAGAAATGATGCTGATTATTTTCGGGATGGCAGTGGTGACTTATATTCCTCGAATGCTTCCGTTTCTCGTTTTTCAAAACATTGAACTGCCTTCATTTTGGCAAAATGTGTTGCGAAATGTACCGTTTGCAACATTGGGCGCGTTAATCGTTCCCGCAGTCTTCTTTATACAAGAAGACATCATGTTTGGGGTAATTGGGGCGATAACTGCAGCGGTCGTAGCTTACTTTGGAGCGAATGCCATAGTCGTCGTCTTAACATCGATCGGTGTATTATGTATATACAGCCTCCTATTTTAGTGGAATTTTATAGATAAAAAATCTATTTTCTCTGGACTAGTTGTTCTAGAATGACAAGCATTGAACTAAACTGTTAAAGAGAGTCTACGACAGGAGGGAACAGTTCATGAGAAAATGGCTCACGGCATCGGTCGTCTTATATTTTTTATATGGTTTATTCATCTACTGGTATTTATTTTATTTTTCCAATTCAGTCATACCACATGAGTTAAAGGGGACAGCTGTTGACCCGAATACATTTATGAATGGAAGGGAAATTCTTTTATCACAAGATTACTCCCGAATCAAAAACTTCTTATTCTTCTTATCCATTCCGCTTGAATGGTTTATTTTCTTTGTCATCCTTTGCATTGGGTTGTCTAAAAAGTTTCAACAGTGGGCGGAAAGTGCAACGAAGATTTCATTCGTTCAAAGTGCGCTATACTTCTTTTGGCTTTCGTTATTGGTGACAGTTGTCACCTTGCCGCTTGAATGGTTTAGTTACCAAGTTTCAAAAGATTATCAAATTACGACCCAATCAGCCTCTGGGTGGATTCGCGATGAAGTGACAGACTTTCTTGTCAATTACTTAATCATGGCGATTGTTGTCATCGTCTTGTATGCTTTAATTCGGAAGTTTCAAAAACGTTGGTGGCTGTATGCATGGCTATTATCCGTTCCGTTTACATTATTTCTCATGTTTATACAGCCGGTCGTTATTGATCCGTTATATAATGATTTTTATCCGTTGACGGACAAACAATTGGAAGAGAAAATTTTGTCCCTTGCCGATGAAGCAAATATCCCAGCTGAACATGTATACGAAGTCAATATGTCTTCAAAAACGAATGCTTTAAATGCGTACGTAACTGGGATCGGATCGAATTCACGCATCGTGTTATGGGATACAACACTACAAAAACTGGACGAAGATGAAATTTTATTTATCATGGCGCATGAGATGGGACATTATGTTATGAAGCATATTTATATTGGCGTTGGCGGGTATTTAGTCCTTTCATTTGTGGGCTTGTTCCTCATCAGTCGAATTATGGACGTTGCCGTTCGTAAATGGGGACCTCGACTGCAAGTGAAGAGTATTCGTGACCTCGCTTCATTGCCATTGTTACTCATGATTATCGGAATGCTTTCGTTTGCATCAAGTCCTCTTACGAATATGGTGTCCCGTGTTCAAGAGAAGAAAGCGGACTTATATGCGATCGAGATGACAGAGGATGCTGATGCTGCGGTTCAAACATTCCAACATCTGTCCAAATACGGACTAAGTGAAGTGAACCCGCCAGCTCTAGTCAAAATCTTTCGCTATGGCCACCCGACTTTGATGGAACGAATCATCTATATTCAACAACAAGAGGAAACAGAATAAACACGTTTTAACCTAAGAGTCCAATTTAATGGACTCTTTTTTTATTGTTACAGAAAGTTTAAGTTCAATAAAGTGTTAAAGGATTCTCTTTACCGTTTTTTGGTGTCTAGCTCCAAGCACTAGCAGCTCGGGTCGCTTCGGCCCTGCGCTATGCGCTTTTTCTGTGAAAATAAAAATTACCTATGAGCTGAATGAGCAATCATGATAGGTAGATGGTAGAAAGGAAACCCCGGGGAGAATAAATTTTCATGTCCGGGGTGTGAGTGTAAAATCATGTATGTTTCTTATTGTCTGTATTCACATAGATTGTTGTAGTTACAAAGGAACCTAACGGCTGGCAATTAGTTAATATCTGCTCGTATCATTTACTGTTTTCCTTTTCTCAGTGTGGATGTCGCCCTATTCTCTAGTCAAGTTGATCCAGAGTGAAAAACTGATAGGTAAACACAATAATCTTGTAGTAGAAGAGGTCTTAACGAAAACTTATGAAAGTCGATAAGAAATCAAATAGGTTAAATTTTCTAAAAAGTATTTCATTTCCTAATCTTCTGTTATATATTAATATCAAAGATTAATAATCTGTATTATAACAACGAAAGAAAGGTGGATGGAGATGGAAACGACGACGAATATTCAAATCGTCGGTCCGATGAAGGATGCGTACGAAGCAATATTAACACCCGAAGCTCTCAACTTTATCGCTAAACTTGAGCGTGCCTTTGGATCTCGTAGACGAGAACTGTTAAAAATACGGGAGGAAAAGCAAAAACGTCTCAATAAAGGAGAGAAGCCATCCTTTTTAGAAGAGACGACGTTTATTCGGGAAGGGAACTGGACCATTGCACCACTACCAAAAGATTTAGAAGACCGTCGAGTAGAAATTACGGGACCCGTTGACCGAAAAATGGTCATCAATGCGTTAAATTCGGGTGCGCAATTGTTTATGGCATGTTTTGAAGATGCCACCGCGCCAACGTGGGAAAATGTCGTCGATGGACAAATCAACTTACGGGATGCTGTCAATCGAACGATTCAGTTTGATAACGAGAGTGGCAAAGTCTATCGCTTACAAGATAAGATCGCAACCCTCATCGTTCGGCCGCGTGGAATTCATTTGGAAGAGAAACATATTTTCATAGATGGAAAAAGAATGTCCGGTTGTTTAATGGATTTCGGCTTATATTTCTTCCATAATGCCAAAACATTGATTGAAAAAGGGAGCGGACCTTACTTTTACTTACCGAAATTAGAGAGTCATTTAGAGGCGAGATGGTGGAATGAAGTATTTTGCTTTGCACAAGATGAGCTCGGAATTACACGAGGAACGATTAAAGCAACGGTGCTCATTGAAACGATTTTAGCCGCTTTTGAGATGGATGAGATTTTGTACGAATTAAAAGAGCATTCTGCTGGTTTAAATTGTGGGCGATGGGACTATATTTTTAGCTACTTGAAAAAGATGCGTGAGCATGACGATGTCATATTACCAGATCGCTCACAAGTGACGATGACCGTTCCATTTATGAGAGCTTATTCCCGTTTAGTCATTCAAACGTGTCATAAGCGACAAGCACCCGCTATCGGCGGGATGGCAGCTCAAATACCGGTAAAGAATGATCCGAAAAAGAACGAAGCAGCATTCGAAAAAGTTCGCCAAGATAAAGAAAGAGAAGCAAAGGATGGGCATGATGGAACGTGGGTTGCCCACCCAGGGCTAGTTCCAGTAGCAAAAGAAGTATTCGACCGATATATGCCGACAAGCAATCAGATTGATAAAAAATTAGAAGACTTGACGATTACATCTGACCAATTGCTAGAAGTGCCAAATGGAACGATTACGGAAAAAGGATTGCGCACAAACATTGAAGTAGGCATTCGTTACATTGCCTCTTGGTTAAGTGGAAGAGGGGCTGCCCCGATTCATCACTTAATGGAAGATGCGGCAACGGCCGAAATCTCTAGAGCACAAGTATGGCAATGGATTCGTCATCCAAAAGGTGTCTTGGAGGATGGGCGTAAAGTAACGTTTGAGCTATATGGAGCAATGAAGGAAGAAGAAGTGGAAAAGATTTTACGAGAAATCGGAGAAGATGCATACAACGCCAATCGTTTTGACGAAGCGGTGCAATTATTTGATGAACTCGTTCGTTCTGATGAGTTTGCCGACTTTTTAACATTACCAGGCTATGAAAAACTTTAAATAGAAAGGGAGATTAATATGAGAAATGAAGAAAGAGTAAAAGCGTTACAAGAAAGCTGGGAAATGGATGAAAGATGGAAAGGGGTTACACGACCTTATTCAGCAGAAGAAGTAATCAAATTACGGGGCTCAATCGATATTGAATATACATTAGCGAAACGGGGAGCGGAAAAGTTTTGGAATGGCTTGCATACTGAGGATTACATTCATGCGCTCGGGGCGTTGACGGGAAATCAAGCAGTTCAACAAGTAAAGGCTGGTTTAAAAGCAATTTATTTAAGTGGATGGCAAGTGGCAGCCGATGCCAATTTAGCTGGTCAAATGTACCCGGACCAAAGCTTATATCCAGCTAACAGTGTTCCGCACGTCGTAAAACGAATCAACCAAGCGCTGCAACGTGCCGATCAAATTCACCATATGGAGGGGCGGGAGGATATCGATTTCTTCGTTCCAATCGTGGCGGATGCAGAAGCGGGATTTGGCGGGCAATTAAATGTATTTGAATTAATGAAAGGTATGATTGAGTCAGGAGCAGCGGCCGTTCATTTCGAAGACCAGCTATCGTCGGAGAAAAAATGTGGTCATCTAGGTGGAAAAGTGTTGCTTCCAACGCAAACGGCGATTCGGAATTTAGTGTCCGCAAGACTTGCAGCTGATGTGATGGGGGTCCCAACCGTAATTATTGCTCGAACAGATGCAGACGCGGCAGATTTAATTACGAGTGACATCGATGAGCGAGACCGACCGTTTATTACAGGCGAGCGCACGCCGGAAGGTTTCTATCGAACGAAGGCAGGGCTTGACCAAGCGATTGCTAGAGGGTTAGCGTACGCACCTTATGCCGACTTAATATGGTGCGAGACGTCTGAGCCGAACCTTGAGCAAGCGCGTCAATTCGCTGAAGCGATTCACGAAAAGTTCCCTGGCAAACTACTTGCTTACAATTGTTCGCCGTCATTTAACTGGAAGAAGAAGCTCGATGATCAAACAATCGCCAACTTCCAAAAAGAAATCGCGAAATTCGGTTATAAATTCCAATTCGTTACTTTAGCGGGCTTCCATGCATTAAACTACAGTATGTTTGAACTTGCCCGTAAATACAAAGAAGCCGGAATGGCGGCCTATTCCGAGCTTCAACAAGCAGAATTCAGTTCTGAAACGTACGGATACACTGCTACACGTCATCAACGCGAGGTTGGCACGGGGTATTTCGATGAAGTCGCGCAAGTCATTAGTGGTGGAACGTCCTCCACAACCGCATTAAAAGGGTCAACCGAAACCGAACAATTTACAAGTTAATAACAGCGCACACAGGGGAGCCAATCCGAATCGGGATTGGCTCTATTTAATTGTTACAGAAAGTTTAAATTCAATAAAGTGTTAAAGTATCCCTGTACCGTTTTTTTTGGTGTCTAGCGAAAAGCGCCATCAGTTCGGGTCGCTTCGGCCCTGCTGTGGCGACGGAAGCCTCCTCGCAGGTCCTCCAGCGCCCTTCGAATAAGGACTTGCGCTTTTCTTACGTGAAAGGAAGAGCGACAGATCGATGATCATGTCACCAAAAGCAGACCGGAAGCCAACTAATGAATATCAGTTGGCCTGGTCCTTATGCATATCTCATAAGCTCTGCGTATTCTGCCGAAAGCTTTAGGAACCGTTCTTTGTCAAATTGATCGAGCGCCTCATTAATCTTTTCTTCTAATTGAAGCTTTTTGTAGTTAAACACCGCTTCATCCAAAATCATTTGAATTATGACATTTGTCATATACTCCTCAGAATGCCCTTTTAACGACTTTTCCTTCATCATCTCTGTATACGACTTGCGTTCTTTCATGGAACATCACCCCTGATGCCTTTTTTTTATTATATGGCGAAAAACTGAAAAAATCAACAAATTTTTATAATTTTTAGAAAATTTAGGGGTAGGTACTAAATCGTGCGGGTTTGAGGGTATTTATTACTATTTTGTAAATATTGTAAAAGTTTATTTTCAATCACGAAAAATATATAGGAATATGGAAGATGTTGGTGGTACATTTAAGGTAAAATCTATGCCTGAAGGAGTGGGTGTCAATGAATTTTAATCGAGCTGATATCCAGCATGTTGATCGCTTCATTATTAATGGAGAGACGATGGCCCTGTTGCCAATGCTCCAACCGGAAAACATTTATACGCACATGATTGGGCTTAAAGAAGAAAAAATCGTTTCGAAACGACCTTCCTATGTCATTGACCATAGCTGCCGTTATTACGGTTCGAGCTTTCAAGGAAGAAGGGTTGGAACGAAGGAGTTAATTGGCATTACACACAAGCCCCCGATTGTTATCGATCCTTCGAATTCCATTTACTTCTTTCCTACAACTTCACCAACAAAACCCCAATGCGCATGGTTGTCACATTCCCATATTACAAACTTTCAAAAGGTAGAAAACAATCGAACATCCATCCAATTCATGAATGGGACAAGCATAACGGTAGACGTATCTTTCAATTCTTTTAGCAATCAGTTTTATCGCACAGCTCAATTGAGAACAGTGGTGACTTCAAGAATTGAGGAAGAACAGCGGAAACTTAATTTGATGTTGTTTCATGATGGACAAAAGTCGATGTTATATGAACAAATTATTCGAGAGTTTCGAAAAGGGATTAAATAAGAGTTTATCTACTAAATTTTTTTGGAATTTATATAGTAATATAGTAACAAAGCCGAGCATTTGGCACTGGGTGTAAATGAAAAATTTCCCTAGGCTAAATGCTTTTTTTATATGGTCAATAATCCTGGATATTTGAGTGTACATATGAAATCCGTTTTATTTTTCTGAACCTTTTTGTGAAGTTGTATAGGTTTCTAGTTGTGGTGGGTGTCGATATGTCTCGTAAATTAGGACTATGTAGGAGAAAATGCATGCCAAAAATTGGGCTTTGAAATTGTTGGACCTTTTTTCCTTTTTTATTCTTAAAATTACAAAAAATCAGATAATTGTGATAGTGTTTTGGTTGTGCAAATCACAATTTGTTGAAAAGGAGAGATTTTAGGGAGTATGAGAAACTGGAAAAAAGGTTTTGGAGCTGTAACGTTAAGTGCTGCATTGCTAACGTCGGGAGCTGTGTCTGCATTTGCAGAGACACCGGAATTAAAAGTAAAGCAGCAGGCAGAAATGGTCATGGACAAGCAAGGAAAGGTAAAGGTTCCTTCATTCGTTAGAGGGAATGTTTCCGATGCAAAAGTATTAACGAAGCAGGATATTGAAAAATTCTTTGAAGAGAATCATGAGCTCTTCAAAATGAATCCGAAAACGAAGCTGAAATTTGTTGAAGTAACGACAGATGACTTAGGCATGAAGCGATATGTCTATCAACCTGTCATTCAAAATATCCCGATCGATCAGTCAGTGGTACTCGTTCACACGGATAAAGAAGGAAAGATCGTTGCGGTGAACGGTGAATTCCATCCAAATGCACCGGACAAAGTGAAAGAAAAGAAAAACATTCATGCCAAAAAAGCAATTGATAAGGCTTGGAAGCATATCGGTGTGAAACAAAAAGATGCGAATCAAAAGGTGGAGACTGCTGAAGGAAAACAAAAAAGTACGTTAACGGAATTAGCAGACTTAGTCGTGCTTCATGAAGATGAGCAATACACACTTGCATACCATGTGCAACTTCAATTCATTCAGCCTTATCCAGCGAACTGGCAAATTTGGGTGAACGCTGAAACAGGTGAAGTTATTAAATCGCAAAACAAAGTGCACGAAGCAGCTACTACTGGTTCAGGAATTGGTGTGCTAGGCGATACGAAATCATTAAATACGTATTATTATAACAACCAATATTACTTATACGACACAACAAAACCAATGGCTGGTCAAATCGAAACTTTCGATGCTAATAACGGAAGTAGTTTACCAGGCTACTATGTAACAGACAGCAATAACTATTTCTCTGCTGAGTGGCAAAAGGCAGCGGTTGATGCCCATTATTACGCAGGTGAAATTTTCGATTATTTTTACAACAAGTTTGGTCGCGTAAGCTATGACAACCAAGGTTCTGACATTTGGTCAACGGTTCATTACGGATCTAATTACAATAATGCGGCATGGGTTGGGAACCAAATGATTTATGGTGATGGAGATGGCTCTTTATTTACGTATTTATCTGGTTCGAAAGATGTAGTAGCACATGAATTAACGCATGCTGTAACAGATACGACAGCGGACCTAGTGTACGAGCGTCAGCCTGGAGCTTTAAATGAATCGTTTTCTGATGTGTTCGGATACTTCTCAGATCCTACTGATTGGTTAATTGGAGAAGATATCTATACTCCAGGAACACCGGGCGATGCGCTACGAAGCTTATCCAATCCAACGCAATATGGTCAGCCAGATCATATGGATGACTATCAAAACCTTCCTGTAACTAAAGAAGGTGACTGGGGTGGTGTCCACATCAACAGTGGAATCCCGAATAAAGCGGCTTACCACACAATCAACAGCATTGGAATTCAAAAAGCAGAGCAAATTTATTACCGCGCACTAACGGTTTATTTAACGCCAAACAGTGACTTCTCAGATGCAAGACAAGCCCTCATCCAATCTGCACAAGATTTATATGGGACAAGCACGGCTAACGCAGTTGCCAGCGCTTGGGACCAAGTAGGCGTATATTAAGAAATTGGGAGCTGACACGAGTGGTGTCAGCTCTTTCTTAATATGGAGAGTTTTAGGTTGACGGTTTTTTTGCTTCGAATAAGTAGTGTTCGATTAGCTCAGAGACTTTATTTCGAATTCGTGGGTTAAAGTAATTGTGTTGTTCTTCGTAGCCTTTATAGAAAAAGCTGTATAAAGTAAACGCTTCATCTTGTTCTCTTCTTAATACTTTGACATTCCATTTCCGTAAACTTCTTTTCGCTTCCGCTAAATCTTTTTGCGCTAACTTCAAGGCTTCCTCTATGACATGTATATAAGGTTTCTTTAATTTAAAAGGGCTTTTTTCCACCACTTGTAAGTCTAAATTTAATACGGTGATTGTCATCGGTAAGTAAATGGATTGTTCAATCACATCACGAATCGATTCCGGAATACGATTCATCGCTGTTCCCTCACTTTACAGAACGTTTGTTCGTATTTATTGTACTGAAATTACCCTTTTTTTTCAAGTGTGTACAAGTGAATTTATTTTAAACTTACGTCAAAACGTGTACAATGATAGGAGAAGCTGCAAAAATTTGAGGAGTTTAAAAATTCATGGATTTTATCGATTTTTTGTTGTCAATCGAGTTAGAAGATATTGAAGCATTATTTGAAGAATACCGAGCATTAGGACCATTGGCAGGAATCGTCCTTCCTATGCTCGAATCATTTTTACCATTTTTACCTCTTTTCCTATTCGTAATTGCCAATGCGAATTCGTTCGGTCTTTGGTTTGGGTCCTTGTTTTCGTGGATCGGCACAGTAACGGGTTCTGTCATTGTCTTTTTGCTTGTTAGAAAATTTGGTCAAGAGCGATTCTTTCGTTTTTTAAGTAGGCATGAGAAGGTTAGACGTATGATGAATTGGGTGGAAAGGCATGGCTTTGGCCCGTTATTTATTATGCTTTGCTTTCCCTTCACCCCATCTGCTGCTATTAATGTTGTAGCTGGTCTTTCACGCATTAATGTTTGGCAGTTTATGCTTGCTGCCATTTGCGGGAAAGCCGTCATGATTTTTATGATGAGTTACATCGGTCATGACTTGCGAGCACTTGTTGAGCAACCGTTTCGAACAGTTGTCGTAATCGCCGTCGTCATCATTTTATGGTTTATCGGAAAACGGATTGAATCAAGATTAAACGTTTCACTTGCAGAACGGAATAAAAAAACGGGTTAAGAAGGTGAGTTCGTGAAAAAACATCTCATTGTCGCTGCCATCCTCACTTCCGTTGTGATTATAGGAATTTTAAAAAATATGGTCTTTGCCGAATACAAAGTCGATGGAAACTCAATGCAACCGACCTTACCCGAAGGCGAATATTTTTCCATAAACAAATGGAGCTATTGGTTTCACGACATTGACCGGTTTGATATTGTCGTGTTTCAACTTCCAGAAGAAAACGAAGTCCTCGTCAAGCGCGTCATCGGACTGCCTGGAGATGAAATCCAATACAAGGGCAATCACCTCTATATAAATAATCAAAAAGTGAACGAACCATTTTTGCCGAAGCAAGAAAACGAAATCTTTAACCAAACACAAACCGGGGATTTTACACTTGAAGAAGTAACCGGAGTAAAGCAAGTTCCAGAAGACGCCGTCTTTGTCATCGGAGACAACAGACTAAACAGCCGGGACAGTCGACACTTTGGCTTCGTCAAAACAAAACACATCATCGGAAAAGTAAACCCGAAATAAAACAGTCCACAGTTGAAGTTGGACTGTTTTTTTGTTGGGAAGAATTCCGAAAAGGGGAGCAGAAGTCATGAATAGAGGATAGGATCCGCGCATAGGGGGGAGGAGTCCGCGCATAGAGGGTAGGAATGCGCGCATAGGGAAGAGGAGCCCGCGCATAGGGGAGAGGAATGCGCGCAAAGAGGGTAGGAAGTCGCGCATAGGGGAGAGGAATGCGCGCATAGAGGTGAGTCAGCCGCGCATAGGGGAAAGGAAGTCGCGCATAGGGGAGAGGAATGCGCGCATAGAGGTGAGTCAGCCGCGCATAGGGGAGAGGAATGCGCGCATAGAGGTGAGTCAGCCGCGCATAGGGGAAAGGAAGTCGCGCATAGGGGAGAGGAGCCCGCGCATAGAGGGTAGGAAGTCGCGCATAGGGGAGAGGAGCCCGCGCATAGAGGGTAGGAAGTCGCGCATAGGAGAAAGGAGCCCGCGCATAGGGGAGAGGAATGCGCGCATAGGGGAGAGGAAGTCGCGCATAGGAGAGAAGGCCCCGCGCATAGGGGAGAGGAGTCCGCGCATAGAGGTGAGTCAGTCGTGCATAGGGGAGAGGAGTCCGCGCATAGAGGTGAGTCAGCCGCGCATAGGGGAGAGGAATGCGCGCATAGGAGAAAGGATAGCGCGCATAGAGAAGCCGAAGCCGCGCATAGAGGGCAGTACCCCGCGCCTAGGGAAGTAGAACCCGAGCAGAGTGCCACTTCCGATGGCCTTTATAGAAATGCGTACCATCCGTTATCAAATAATTTTTTGACAAAACTTTCAAAAAGAGCGTTGAATTTTTTTGAAAACTTGTTATGATAGATTTATGCAAACGATTGCACGAAACGAAGAGAGGGATCAAGATGAAAAAAGTTTGGTGGAAGGAAGCGGTTGCGTATCAAATTTATCCGCGAAGCTTCATGGATTCAAATGGGGACGGAATCGGTGATTTACAAGGAATAATTTCAAGGTTAGATTACTTGAAGGATTTAGGGATTGATGTCATCTGGATTTGTCCGATTTTCCAATCGCCAAATGATGATAACGGTTACGATATTAGTGATTACCAAGCGATTTTAAACGATTTTGGTACAATGGAAGATTTTGATGAGCTTTTAGAAGAAGTGCATAAGCGTGGCATGAAGCTTATTTTAGATCTCGTCATCAACCATACGAGCGATGAGCATCCGTGGTTTATTGAGTCGCGTTCGTCAAAGGATAGCCCGAAGCGCGATTGGTATATTTGGCGTGATGGAAAGGGAGCGGATGAACCGAACAACTGGGAAAGTATTTTCGGAGGTTCTGCTTGGGAGTTTGATGAAGAGACTGAACAATATTATTTACACCTTTTCTCACGTAAACAACCGGACTTGAACTGGGAAAACGAAGAAGTTCGAAAAGCGTTGTATGACATGGTGAACTGGTGGCTAGATAAAGGGATTGATGGATTCCGTGTAGATGCCATTAGTCATATTAAAAAGGAAGATGGCTTACAAGATATGCCGAATCCAAAAGGGTTACAATACGTGCCTTCCTTTGATAAACATATGAATGTGAACGGTATTCACCGTTACTTAGAAGAATTAAAGAGAGAAACGTTTGCAAAATATGACATTATGACGGTCGGTGAAGCAAACGGTGTGAAGATTGAAGACGCAGACCTTTGGGTTGGGGAAGAGAACGGTAAATTTAATATGGTGTTCCAATTTGAGCATTTAGATTTATGGGATGCGAAAACGAAAAAACGCATCGATATCGTCGAGTTAAAGAAAGTTCTCACAAAATGGCAAAAAGGGCTAGAAAATAAAGGGTGGAATGCTCTTTACATTGAAAATCACGATATTCCTCGTATCGTTTCAACGTGGGGGAATGATGAGCAGTACTGGCGTGAAAGCGCTACAGCGTTAGGGGCAACGTACTTCTTTATGCAAGGAACGCCGTTTATTTACCAAGGACAAGAAATTGGTATGACGAATGTTCAATTCGAGACTATTGAGGAATACGATGATGTTCGTGACAAAAATTTATATCGTATTAAGCGGGCAGAAGGCGTTCCACACGAGGAGATTATGCAATATATTTGGGCTTCTTCACGTGACAACTCACGAACTCCGATGCAATGGTCAAATGAAAAGAACGCAGGATTTACGACAGGTAAACCATGGATCGGTGTCAACCCGAATTATGAAACGATTAATGTGAAAGCGCAAGAAGCAGATGCCAATTCTGTCTTATCGTTTTATAAGGAAATGATTCAACTAAAGAAAAACAACGATGTGTTTACGTACGGCACCTACGATTTACTAGTGGAAGATCATCCAGCGATTTTTGCTTATACAAGAACGTTAGATCATGAGAAAATAGTAGTTGTAAGCAATTTAAGTGAAAAGGACGCAACATTTACAAGTGAATTCACTGTGAAATATGAAGGGTTACTGCTTTACAATTATCCAGTTGAAATGCACGAGGCGTCGAAATCCATTACGTTAAAGCCGTATGAGGCGAGAGTATATCGCGTGTACGAATAAAAAGGAATAGGGTGGGGCGTGGAAGCGCTCTCCCTATACATAAATTTTTTTTACACTAAAATGCAAACGATTGCGCAAAATTTTAAATTAAATTGGAGGGATTACCCGTGAAAAATTGGCTTTCTTTTGATTTTTGGCAAAAGTTCGGAAAAGCGTTGATTGTCGTAGTGGCCGTGATGCCTGCCGCTGGTCTTATGATTTCGTTAGGAAAGTTAATTGCCATGACATCTGGTGATATTGCTTTCATTCAGACGATGGCTCGTATTATGGAAGACATTGGATGGGGAATCATAACGAATTTACACGTATTATTTGCTGTTGCGATTGGTGGATCTTGGGCGAAGGAGCGTGCAGGTGGTGCATTTGCAGCGTTATTAGCCTTCATCTTAATTAACCGAATTACAGGAGCCATTTTTGGCGTCAACCCAGATATGCTTCAGCAACCGGAAGCAACAGTTCAATCTTTACTTAATCAAGAGTTAGTTGTTAAAGATTTCTTCACTTCAGTATTTGGGGCACCTGCATTGAACATGGGTGTGTTTGTTGGGATTATTTCAGGTTTCTTAGGTGCGAATTTATTTAATAAATATTACAACTACGATAAGTTACCTCAAGCATTAGCGTTTTTTAATGGAAAGCGATTTGTTCCGTTTGTTGTCATTGTGTATTCCATTGGAGCAGCGATTGTGCTTGCATTTGTTTGGCCGTTTGTTCAAGGTCTATTAAACGACTTCGGTCGCTGGATTGCTTCGTCGCGTAACACTGCGCCTGTTATCGCGCCGTTTATTTACGGAACGTTAGAGCGCTTACTTCTTCCGTTCGGATTACATCATATGTTAACGGTTCCAATGAACTACACAGAATTAGGTGGAACGTACACGATTTTAACGGGAGATAAAGCAGGACAGACTGTTGCAGGTCAAGACCCGCTCTGGTTAGCATGGATTACGGACTTAAACAATTTACGTGCGGCAGGAGATATGGAAAGTTATAAGGCATTACTTGCTGAAGTCGTACCTGCTCGATTTAAAGTAGGACAAGTTATTGCGTCTACTGCATCTCTTTTAGGTATCGCCTTAGCGATGTATATGAATGTCGATAAAGAGAAAAAAGCGAAATATAAATCGATGTTTTTATCTGCTGGTTTAGCGGTATTTTTAACAGGAGTAACGGAGCCAATCGAATTTATGTTCATGTTTATCGCTCCGGTTCTTTATATCGTCTATGCCATCACAACAGGTATTTCATTTGCGATTAGTGATCTCATTAACTTACGAATTCATGCATTCGGATTTATCGAGTTGCTAACACGAACACCAATGATTGTCCAAGCTGGTTTAGTGCGCGACTTGATTAACTTCATCGTGACATGCGTTGTGTTCTTCTCTGTAAATTTTGTGGTCTTTAACTTCTTAATTAAGAAATTCAATATTCCTACACCAGGTCGTGCAGGAAATGACATTGATGCGGAAGAAGGAAAAGGACAAGCAAGCGGAGCAAGCAAACAGTCAGGCTTAGCGGTTGAAATTATCGCGTTATTAGGTGGCGAAGAGAATATTGAAGATGTCGATGCGTGCATGACGCGCCTACGTGTGACTGTCAAAGATGTATCAAAGGTTGCAGAAGAAGCGAGATGGAAAGAGCAAGGAGCGCTCGGACTAATCGTAAAAAACAAAGGAGTCCAAGCTATTTACGGTCCAAAAGCAGATGTGCTAAAATCTGACATACAAGATTTGCTAGGAGCGTGAGCCCTTTGAAACTACTAACCTTAAACTGTCACTCATGGCATGAAGAAAATCAACTTGCTAAAATCGAATGGCTAGCTCGTGCCATCGTTCAAAATGATTATGATATCATTGCCTTGCAAGAAGTGAGTCAAAAGGTGGGGGGAACCCCGATTCACCTACAAGTGAAAGAAGGTAACTACGCGTACGTATTGTGGCAAAAAATAAAAGAATTGGGGGGACATTCTTATCATTTGCATTGGGATCTATCCCATCTCGCGTATGAAAATCAATACGAAGAAGGCCTAGCCATTTTATCGAAAGTCCCATTTGAGGAGACATCTTCCTTTTACATCTCACAAAGTCACAATATCGAGCAATGGAAATCTCGTAAAATCGTCAAAGCAACCGTAAAAATGAACGGGGAAAACGTTTCCTTTTATTCCTGTCATTGCGGTTGGTGGCATGATGAAGAAGAGCCTTTCAAAAATCAAGTCGACCAACTAATGAATTATATTCCGAATGATGAGTGGGTCTTCTTAATGGGAGACTTCAATAACAGTGCTCATATTCGAGGAGAAGGCTACGACTATTTATTAAAGCAAGGCTTCTATGACACGTACGATCTTGCAGAAGAAAAAGACGAAGGTATTACAGTAAAAGGAAAGATTGCTGGATGGGATCAAAACAAACAAGATCTTCGAATCGATTTGATCCTAACGAATCGAAACATTCCAGTTCAATCTTCAGCTGTCATCTTTAATGGATTGAATCATCAGATCGTCTCTGATCATTATGGAGTGGAAGTTACACTATAAAAGCTGTCCGTTTTGGACGGCTTTTTTGTTGTTACAGAAAGTTTAAGTTCAATAAAGTGTTAAAGTATTCTCTTTACAGCTTTTTTGTGTCTAGCTCCAAGCGCCATCGGCTCGGGTCGCTTTGGCCCTGCGCTTTTTCTGTGAAAATAAAAATTACCTATGAGCTGAATAATCTATCATGATAGGTAGATGGTAGAAAGGAAACCCCGGGGAGAATAAATTTTCATGTCCGGGGTGTGAGTGTAAAATCATGTATGTTTCTTATTTACCTATAGAACTTTAACTCCATTCGATGTAAACACTTTTTTGTTTAACTAATTATAGAAATTATTCGCTATCTGAGTAATACCTGTTTTGTAAGATAAATAGTTTGAATAGAATTTTGGAAATAAGATTAGAGCAAGTATCATTGCGCACCCTCTTAGTAACCTTTTTCTTTTAAATTGTTTGTTATAAGGAGTTCTGATTAACGAGGCTATCGAGAGGTTTAGGTCGTTTATTACGAACGCTTAATTAGTGTTTAAGTCCTCTAGAGCAGATCCCGTATCTGCTTTCTTCACTTTTCATACTTCATCAATCTTCGTCTTTTGAAAAACGATACCTTTCTTATCATCCCCCTAAACATTCCCACCCCTCCCGAATGGATTTCAACAGGTAAATCAAGTAAAATATAGATAGAATAAAAGAAACGGATACGACGGCAATTGGGACAAGCATTGTCCCTTTTTCCATGTGTGAGGGGAGAGAATAGGATGCCAGTTCGATTTCGGTTAGGTCGTTCGGGAACCGGAAAAACGACGAAAAATTTGCAAGAAATAAAGGATCGTTTAAGACAAGATCCTTTGCGTGGACCGGCGATTATATATTTAGTTCCAGATCAGATGACGTTTGCGATGGAGTATGAGCTTGTAAAAGATTCGAGCTTAAACGGTATGGTCCGGGCGCAAGTGTTGAGCTTTAGTCGATTGGCATGGCGCGTGTTACAAGAGACGGGAGGCACAAGTCGCACGCATTTGACATCGACGGGAATTCATATGATGCTTCGGACAATTATTGAAAAAAAGAAGCATGAGTTTAAAGTGTTTACGAAAGCGAGTGATAAAACAGGCTTTATCGACCATGTGGAGCAAATGCTTACGGAGTTTAAGCGGTACATGGTAACGCCAGAAGAATTGAAAGCAAAAAGCGAACAATTTGAGCGCAATGATCTTCAGTATGAAAAGGCACTTGGAGATAAGTTGCATGATTTACTTCTTCTTTACCATGAATTGGAGAAGGCATTGGCGGATAAGTATATTGACGCAGAAGATTATTTGAAGCTACTCAGAGAACAATTGCCGAAGTCTTCTTATGTGAAGGATGCGATTGTTTATATTGATGGGTTTCATAGTTTTACGCCGCAGGAGTACGAAGTGTTGGATGCATTGATGCAGACAGCGGGGGATGTAACGATTTCGTTAACGGCGGATAAGCCATTTCATGAACATTTACCACATGAGCTTCATTTGTTCCATATGACAGGGATGACCTATTATAAGCTTTCGGACATGGCGAGAAGTCACGGACTAGAGGTTGAGGAAGAACTGTTAACGGAGCTAGTTCGTTTTCAAGGAAAGCCTTCACTCTACCACATTGAGCAACACTTTGAGTCCCGTCCGACGAAAGCGTATGACGGGCCGACTGATGTCACAGTGGCTCAAGCGGTGAATAAGCGAGCGGAGGTTGAAGGGATTGCCCGAGAAATTACCCGTCTTGTACGCGAAGAAGGCGCGAGGTATCAAGATGTGGCGGTTTTAACTCGCAATATGGGACGTTACCAAGATTTAATTGAGCAAGTGTTTCAAGATTATGAGATTCCGTTTTTTATAGATGAAAAGCGCTCAATGCTCTATCATCCACTTATTGAATTTATCCGTTCTTCGCTAGAAGTCATCACGGGGAATTGGCGATATGAAGCGGTGTTTCGTTGCATTAAGACTGAGCTTTTATATCCGTTAGATGTCGCTAAACCGGTGATGCGCGAGCAGATGGATCGGTTAGAAAACTATTGTTTAGCTTATGGAATTCAAGGGTCAAAGTGGACATCGGATGAGCGATGGACGTACCGTCGTTACTACTCACTTGACGATCATTATGTTAAAACGGATGAAGAACAGGAAATGGAAGACCTCGTGAATGACTTGAAACAGATGATTGTTCCTCCGATTGAAAAGTTGCGAGGACGTCTGAAACGAGCAAAATCCGGTCGAAAAATGGCTGAAGCACTCTTTTTGTATTTAGAAGAGCTTCACATTCCTGAAAAGCTTCAAAAGATGAGCGAGGAAGCGGAAGCAAAAGGTCGCCTTGTTGAAGCGAGAGAGCATCAACAAGTATGGAATGCGGTTATGAATCTACTCGATGAATTCGTAGAAATGATGGGAGAGACAAACCTTTCCATGTCCTTATTTTCGGATGTATTGGATGCGGGGATGGAGTCGATGAAGTTTGCGCTCGTTCCACCAGCGATTGACCAAGTGCTCATCGCAAGCCTTGATCGTTCCCGTTTTTATGGGCTTAAAACGACGTTTATCATCGGGGTAAACGACGGTGTGTTACCGGCTAAACCGAAGGAAGACGGTGTCTTATCCGATGAAGACCGCGAGCTTTTATTTCATAGTGGACTGACGTTAGCTCCGACAGCGAAACGACAGCTACTAGATGAAAATCTTCTAATCTATTTTGCGTTAACGAGCGCTTCAGAGCGGTTATATATCACGTATCCGCTAGCGGATGAAGAAGGGAAAGCGCTGCTTCCGTCGATGATTATTCATCGTTTGCGCGATTTGTTCCCGGATTTACATGAAAAGGTGTTTATGAGTGAGCCAGAGGAGATGGATGAAGAGGCGCAGCTGTCGTTTATCATTAATCCGAGTGTGGCGCTATCTCATTTAACCGGGCAGCTTCAAAGCTGGAAGAAGAAATATCCGATTCACGATGTATGGTGGGACGTTTACAACTTCTTTATGGAAGATGAATCGTGGAAGCTTCGGAGCTCAAAAGTCATCGGGAGCCTCTTTTATCACAATGAAGAAAAGCCGCTCGATGATGGAGTGAGTCGCAAACTTTATGGCGAGAGCATTAAAGGCAGTGTATCGCGAATGGAGCAATTCCGCAGTTGTCCGTTTTCGCACTTTGCCTCTCACGGCTTGAAGTTAAAAGAGCGCGAAACATTTCGCCTCCAAGCGCCAGATATTGGACAGCTATTCCATGCAGCACTCAAGTTAATGGCCGACCGTATGAAACAGCTAGAAGTGGATTGGCGTGACTTGACGAAGACGCAATGTGAAAAGCTTTCTTTTGACGCAGTCGAGCAGCTTGCACCGAAGCTTCAACGCGAAATTTTATTGAGTTCAAACCGTCACCATTACTTAAAACGAAAACTGCAAAAGATTATGACGCGTGCTTCTTCAATCTTAAGTGAGCATGCAAAAATGAGTGGGTTTGCCCCGGTCGGCATTGAACTAGGATTCGGAAAACGAGAAGAGTTGCCGCCATTTCGCTTTACGTTGCCAAATGGTGTCACGATGGAAGTGATTGGTCGAATTGATCGCGTTGATAAAGCCGATGGCTCCCAAGGGACACTTCTTCGTATCATTGATTTTAAATCAAGTGATAAATCGCTTGATCTAACAGAAGTGTATTACGGACTTGCGTTGCAAATGCTCACGTATTTAGATGTCGTGATCTCTCATTCGAAATTATGGCTTGGTGTAGAAGCCACTCCGGCTGGTGTGTTATATTTCCATATTCATGATCCGTTTATTCAAACGAGCGGGCAGCTGAGTGATGACATCATTGAAGAAGAAATTTTAAAAAGCTTTAAAATGAAAGGGTTGCTGCTTGGAGATGAGGAAGCGGTGAGATTAATGGACCAAACGCTTGACCACGGTCGCTCGAACATCATACAAGCCGGTTTAAAAAAGACAGGCGGCTTTTATTCGTATTCGTCGATTGCGAGTGAAGAAGAATTTGAATTACTAAGAAAGTACGTGCGCAAGGAATTTGTACAAATTGGAACGGACATTACAAATGGTACGGTCTCCATCAGTCCGTACAAATTAAAAGATAAAAAGCCATGTACGTATTGCTCATTTAAATCGGTTTGTCAATTTGATGAATCGTTAGAGGATAACGAATTCCGCAACTTGAAACCGTTGAAACCTGAAGAAGTACTTGAAGAGTTGAGAAAGGGCGATGGCGATGAATGACTTGATACCGAAACCAGAAAATTCCCAGTGGACAGATGACCAGTGGAAGGCGATTGTTTCCTCCGGTCGAGATATTTTAGTCGCAGCAGCTGCTGGTTCGGGAAAAACCGCTGTTTTAGTCGAACGCATTATTCGAAAAATCATTTCAAAAGAAAATCCGGTGGATGTAGACCGTTTATTAATTGTGACGTTTACGAATGCATCAGCCGCTGAAATGCGAAACCGAATTGGGGAAGCGCTCGAAAAAGCATTAAAAGAAAATCCAGCCTCCCTTCATTTAAGAAGGCAATTAACGCTTTTAAACAAAGCATCGATTTCAACGCTTCATTCCTTTTGTTTGAACGTTGTTCGGAAGTATTACTATAAAATTGACCTCGACCCAGGTTTTCGCATTGGTGATTCGACCGAAATTGAACTGTTAATGGATGAAGTGCTAGATGAATTATTTGAAGATGAATATGGAAACGAAGCGAATGAAGCGTTTTTTGACCTTGTGGAGCGATATACGAATGACCGTTCTGATACAGATTTACAAAGCTTAATTCGTTCGCTCTATTTGTTTTCGCGTTCTCATCCAACACCTGAAAAATGGCTAGATGAGATGGTGAGCCTTTATAACGTGAAGGAGAACGATTCGATTGAGGACCTTCCGTTTTTCCGCTATTTACAAAAAGATGTTTATATGCAGTTAACAGGCGGGCTAGATCAATTAAAGCGAGCGCTTGATATTACGAAACACCCGCAAGGTCCCGCTCCACGGGCGGAAAATTTACTCGATGACATCTCACAAATAGAGGAGATGATTCAAGCAGCGTCTTGGCAAGAATTACAGCGGAGAATTCAACAATTTAAACCGACGCGAGCAAAACCGTGTAAAGGTGATTTGTACGATAAAGCGTTAATCGATCGCGTGACGAAAATGCGAGATGAAGTGAAAAAGCAAATTCAAAAGCTCGCAGACGAATTATTCCATCGAGACGTTTCGTACCATATTCAAGACTTGCAAAAGATGGCGCCTGTCATCCAGGAGCTTGTGAGACTTGTGAAAAAGTTCGGTCGATTATTTGAAGAAATGAAAAAAGAAAAGGCTATCGTCGATTTTTCGGATTTAGAGCATTATTGCTTAAACATTTTAGCGACGGAAGATGAAAATGGTACGCTCACACCGAGTGAAGCGGCTATCGATTACCAGCAGCAATTTACGGAAGTTCTGGTCGATGAATACCAAGATACGAACCTTGTTCAAGAAGCCATTTTGAAACTCGTGACAAGTGGTGAAGAAGCAAGTGGAAATTTATTCATGGTTGGCGATGTGAAACAGTCGATTTACCGATTCCGTTTGGCTGAACCGTTTCTTTTCTTATCGAAGTATAAGCGGTTCACGCCGGAAGGGACGGGGACAGGTCTTCGCATTGATCTAGCCAAAAACTTCCGTAGTCGAGCTGAGATATTAGACAGCACCAATTATTTATTTAAACAGGTGATGGGAGAACAGGTCGGTGAAATTGAATACACACTAGATGCGGAATTAAAACTTGGTGCTGATTATCCAAAGAGTGACCTCATGCAAACGGAACTATACATGATTGACCAAGCGGAACAAACGGAAGTAGAAAACCCGTTAGAGGAAGAAGATTTAGGTGCTGCTCAGTTGGAGGCACGGCTAATCGCGAAAAAAATTAAAGAGATGGTGCAGCAAAAATTCCCTGTATATGACCGGAAGCAGGGGAGAACGCGTCCGATTACGTACCGCGATATCACGATTTTACTTCGCGCCATGCCGTGGGCACCACAAATGATGGAAGAATTTAAGCAACAAGGAATTCCTGTCTATGCGAATTTATCGACTGGTTATTTTGAAGCGACGGAAGTATCCGTCATGATGTCGTTATTAAAAGTCATAGATAACCCATATCAAGATATTCCACTTGCGGCTGTACTTCGTTCACCGATTGTTGGTTTGAGTGCGAATGAGCTTGCGATGATTCGAGCTGAACACAAAAAAGGAACATTCTATGAAGCGCTTCAAGCGTTTCTACGTGAATCCGGAGAAGAGACTCGTTCCATTGAAGGAAAAGTAAATCCATTCATTGCCCAACTGCAAAAATGGCGAGACTTAGCTCGAAAAGGACCGGTTTCAAATCTCATTTGGCAATTGTATCGCGATACACACTTTTTTGACTTTGTTGGGGGAATGCCGGGTGGCAAACAGCGTCAGGCGAATTTGCGCGCCTTATATGATCGCGCACGCCAATATGAGTCCACTTCCTTCCGTGGATTATTCCGATTCCTTCGCTTCATTGAACGGATGCAAGATCGGGGAGATGATTTAGGAGCTGCGCGTGCGTTAGGAGAACAGGAAGATGTTGTACGCATGATGACCATTCACTCCAGTAAAGGATTGGAGTTTCCAGTCGTATTTGTGGCGGGGCTTGCCAAATCATTTAACTTAATGGACTTAAACCGCAAATATTTGCTGGATAAAGAATTAGGTTTTGCTTCGAAATATATCGATCCGAAAAAACGAATTAGTTACCCAACTCTTCCGCTTATCGCGATGAAAAAGAAAATGAAAATGGAGCTGCTTTCGGAAGAACTCCGAGTCCTTTACGTTGCGTTAACACGTGCAAAGGAAAAATTAATCTTAACAGCGACGGTGAAAGAAGCTGAAAAGGTAGTGAACGACTGGCGACAACATATAAACCATCCAGAGTGGTTATTACCGGACTTTGACCGTGCGAAAGCGAAATGCTATTTGGACTGGATTGGTCCTGCGCTCATTCGTCATCAAGATGCGTACGTTCTTCGTGAAGAAGAGCTCACCCTTGACCATGAAGTGGTAACATATCCTGCTTCGTTTACGGTCGAGCTTATGCACCATTCCGCATTTGTTGCAACGGAAGAAGAGGAAAAAAGAGAGCTAGAAGAAAGATTACAAGCATTACAAAACCGAACGATTGTCCCATCAGATGATCGCTTTAAAGAACAAGTCGTAACCCAATTAACGTGGCAATATCCCCATAAGGATGCGACGACTTATCGTTCGAAGCAATCGGTATCGGATATTAAACGGGCGAATCAACGCTTTCAAGATGAATACAGCGGGCAAATGTCGTTCCAATCATCGTTTTTGTATGACCGACCGACATTCATGCAGGAAAAATCGCTTTCTGCTGCGGAAAAAGGGACGGCAACTCATACTGTCATGCAACATTTAGATTTCAACGAGTCATGGACGGAAGAAAAGCTTATGAACTTTGTAACGGATCTTGTCCAAAAGGAATTGCTAACAACCCATCAAGCAGAGTCTGTTCAAGTTGATGCGATTTACCAATTCCTTCAATCTGACTTGGGAGAGCGGCTAAAACGGGCGAACGTCGTTCATCGTGAAGTTCCGTTCAGTTACGCTCTTCAAGCAAAAGAGTTGTATAATGACCCAACCAATACCTTCCAAGATGAAGTGGTGTTAGTTCAAGGGGTTGTCGATTGCTTGTTTGAAGATGAAAACGGACTCGTGTTAGTCGATTATAAGACCGATACGATTCATGGGAAATTCCGTTCTATGGAAGACGCCATTCCAACGTTAACGAAACGATACAACATTCAGTTGAATTTATATGCTCGGGCCATTGAAGAGATTACGAAGGAAGACGTTGTGGAAAAGTATTTATACTTTTTGGATGGGCCGCTCACAATCAAGCTATAAGAAGAGGCAGTTTGCTTCTTCTTTTTTGAGCTATTAGAACTTATATCACTTTTACTAGGAATGAATTTAGCACCGAGCGCCGCCTGCATTTACGGCTCTTGTCCTCCTGCGCTCTTTGTTGATAGGCGGTCGCTTTTATTTATCCTTAAATATGATTGAAAGGGGATATGCTTTTTGCGCATTTTACATACGGCCGATTGGCATTTAGGAAAAACGCTCGAAGGAAGAAGTCGTCTTCCTGAGCAGGAACAATTTTTAGACGAGCTGGAACGTATTGTAAACGACGAGAAAATTGATGTTGTACTCATGGCAGGCGATGCTTTTGACACTGTGAACCCACCGGCAAAAGCGGAGCAATTGTTTTACGATAGCTTATCGCGCCTATCGGATAAGGGGAAGCGACCAGTCGTTGTCATTTCAGGAAATCATGACAATCCAGATCGCCTATCAGCCGCTTCGCCCATCGCTTTTGATTCCAATATCCATTTAATTGGCTATCCAAGTGCGGAAGTACTTTCCATTCCCGTGAAGGATGAACAGTTAAATGTTGCGGCGTTAGCGTATCCGTCTGAAGCACGACTTGAGCAATTGCTGTCAGAAGTACATGATGAAATCTTATTGCGTGACCATTATGATGAAAAAATTCGTGATCTGTTTCAAAAGATGACGGAAGGCTTTTCAGTAGATGCAGTGAATGTGGCGATGAGCCATTTATATGTAGCCGGTGGTTCCTCAACGGATTCCGAGCGCCCTATTGAAGTGGGGGGCGCTTATACGGTGCGCGCGACAAGCTTGCCAGAAAGTGCGCAATATGTAGCACTCGGGCATTTGCATCGTCCGCAAAACGTGAAAAAAGCATTAACGAACGCACGCTACTCCGGTTCGCCACTTGCCTATAGCTTTTCTGAATCCGGTTATGCCAAAAGTGTCTCAATCATTGATGTGTATCCAAAAGAGAAAGCAAATGTTTCTGAAGTTTTTCTATCAAGCGGAAAACCGCTAGTAAAATGGAAGGCACAAGAAGGACTTCAACAAGTATATCGCTGGATTGACGAAGGAAAAGACCGTAACGCATGGATCGATTTAGAGATTCAATTAACCGACCAATTATCCATAGAGGAAATCCATCGACTCAGAAAAGCACATGAAGGGTTTGTGCACATCCGACCGATTTTCGAGCACGAAATGGAACAGTTTGAAAGCACGAAGAAAGAGCAATTACCTATAGATGAGGTGTTTAAGCGATTTTATGCGAAGCAAACAGGCGGTGCAGAAGCTAATCCTGAACTCGTTCAATTGTTCTTATCTCTCATCCACGAAGAGGAAAGAGGAGGTGAAGCGTAATGAAGCCGATTACGCTAACGGTAGCTGGATTGCATAGCTTTCGAGAAAAGCAGGAAGTGGATTTTGAATCGCTATGTAGCGGTGGGGTATTTGGGATATTCGGTCCGACTGGAAGCGGGAAGTCGTCCATTTTAGATGCAATGACACTTGCCCTTTATGGAAAAGTGGAACGCGCCTCAAATAATACGCAAGGCGTGATGAATCACGCGGAAAATCAGTTGTCGGTAAGTTTTACGTTTGAGCTTTCCAACGCGGAGGAAACGAAACGATACCGCGTCGAGCGAACCTTTAAACGAACGGACGACATTCGGATGAAAACCGCTATTTGTCGCTTAGTTGAAGTGGGGGAAGAAACGGTCGTTCTAGCGGACAAAGCGAATGAAGTAAATGATAAAATTCATGAGCTTCTCGGTTTGACGATCGACGATTTTACACGTGCGGTTGTATTACCACAAGGAAAATTTGCGGAATTTTTATCGTTAAAAGGATCCGAACGACGTCAAATGCTTCAGAGACTTTTCCATTTGGAGAAGTACGGCGACCAACTCGTCAAAAAATTAAAGCATCGCATTCAAGAAAAAACAGTTCGCCTTCAAGAGCTAACAGCTGAGCAAACCGGTCTTGGTGATGCTTCAAACGAAGCGCTTGAACAAGCAGAACAACAACTACACCAAAATGTGAAGAAGCTAGAAGAAGCACAAAAAGAACAAGAACAGTTCCAAAAAGAATTAGAAGAAGCGACAAAGCTTTGGGAGTGGCAAGCCGAACGAAGAGAACTATTGAAGAAACAAGACGTGTTAAACAGTAAACGCCTTGAGATGGAGAAAAAAGAAGAAACGTTAAACGAAGCAAATGAAGCAGAACGATTAAAGCCATATGCAGAAGCGGTAAAGGATTTAACGATTGAGTGGAAAGACTACACAGCTAAATCGAAGCAGTTAGCTGAAAAGCTGATCCAAACAGAAGAAGCATCGACACAATTTAAGCAGAAATTCGAGCATGCACGAAAGATGCGAACAGAAGAAGAGCCAAAACTTCTAAAGCGAAAAGAAAAGCTTCACCACCTACAATTGTTGAAAACAGAGATGGAAAAAGAAGAAGCGGAATACGATACACTTACAGCTGATATTGCCAAAGGGGAAGAAGCACTTTTAAGAACGAGTGAGAGTCGTCAAAAAGCGGAAAACTTACTTAATCGTGCAATTGAAAAGCAAAATCAACTGAAGGGACAATGGAAAGAAGAGCAAATTCCGAAAGAAGTACGCGATCAAATTAAAAAAGCGTGGCAACAAAAAGGAGAAGTCGTCCATCTGATGAGTAAATGGAACGACACGAAAAAACAGGTCTCTGATAAAAAACAAAAATTCCATCAGTTCAAAAGTCAACGAGAGTCAATCGCAAACGAATTGCAAAAAAGCGAACAAGAGCTTGCGAAACACTTTTTATCCGTACAAAACTTGTATAACACCGTGTGCGAATGGCTTCGAGAAGTAGAGCGATTAGAAGAAGCGATTCAACAGGAATGGAGCCAACGGAAAACCGAATTGGAACATCTTCGCGTAACGGAAATTGCGAAAAAACTGACGAAGGAATTGCATGAAGGAGAACCTTGTCCTGTCTGTGGCTCGATCCACCACCCGAACCCACAATCAATTGAAGGAACAAGCGATGATTATGAAGCGGCCAAAAAGCGAAGTGAACAGCTAGAAGAAGTGGCGCAAAGCATTCGGAATGAAAAGCAACAGCTGGAGACGTTAAAATGGAAGTTAGAACAGTTAGCCGAATCGGTGATGAAAGACTATCCTCATGTCGGTGAAGGAGTCAGTCAATCAGCCGCTTCGGTCGATTCAATAGATGAAGGAAACACCGATCTCATTCGTTTCTTTGAACAAATTGTAGTCGAACGAAAAGGGTTAGAACAAGACTTCCTTTCGATTCAAAAAGCATTTGTCCAAGCTTATGAGAAAGTTCGAGAAATGAATACGAAAAAACAAGAAATCGATCCGTTTATTGAATCGCTTCAGCGTGAACTAGAAGAATGGGTTGAAAAAGAAAAAAACGAACACGAAGAAATGAAGCGAATGCACGAGCAATGGAAGCAATCCTTTCCTCTGATTGATATGGAAGACGTTGAAAAGCGGTTAGCAGAAATTGAATCGAAAGAAAAAGAGTTAGAAGAACTGCAAGAGCGGATTGAAAAAAGCGTCACTTTTATTGAAGAGCAGGAACAAAAAACGAAGGTACTTTGGAACGAAGAGCATGAACTAAAAAGCCAATTGTCAGGGAAAAAAGTCGAACAGTCCATGCGTGAACAATCGCTAACGAAAAAGAAACAACAATTGATGCAAGAAGTGGATGAACGAACGAATTTGAATGAAGCATTGACAGCTACCGAACAGGAGATGACGCGTCTAAAAGAAGAAGAACAAACGACTTACGAAGCGTGGCAAAAAGCATCTGAATCATTGCAAGCAGTTCGAGAAGAGGTTCATTCCATTACGAAGCACTTGGAAACGACAACGGAAAAGTTAGAGAAAGCGAAAGAGCGGTTTGAAGCGGAGAAGAGGAGCTCTATCTTCCAATCGATTGAACATGTACTTGAGACCATTCTTCCAGAGAACGAGCGGCAACGTCTACAAAATGAATTAAATGTATTCCAAAACGAATGGCAAGAGGTATCTTCTACGTTAATTGCTATAGAAGAAAAGCTGAATGGCCGTGAGCTTTCAGAAGAAGAGTGGACGTCTTTCCAAATGAAAAAGCAAACATTGCAACAAGCAATCAACGAGCTCATCGCTGAAAAAGGAGCCGCAATGACACAACTAAACATGCTAAAAGAAAAGCATGCGCGCTTTATGGAAATTGAAGAAGAAAAGAGCGAAGTTGCGAAAAAGCTGGAACAACTTACGACGCTACAATCTGTGTTTAAAGGAAATAGTTTCGTCGAATACATCGCTGAGGAACAACTTCAACAAGTGAGCCTTGATGCATCAGAGCGCCTTGGTCAACTGACGAGAAGAAGATATGCGATCGAAGTCGATTCCCAAGGAGGCTTCATTATTCGAGATGATGCAAACGGCGGTGTGAAAAGGCCGGTCTCCACTTTATCAGGAGGGGAAACCTTCTTAACATCGCTCGCTTTAGCGCTATCCTTGTCAGCTCAAATTCAACTACGTGGACAATATCCACTACAATTTTTCTTCTTAGACGAAGGATTCGGAACGTTAGATGTGGACTTGCTGGACACTGTCGTCACAGCACTTGAAAAACTTCATTCCAATAATCTTTCCGTCGGTGTGATAAGCCACGTACCAGAATTACGTGCCCGCCTACCAAAACGACTCGTTGTTGAACCCGCTGAGCCATCAGGTCGCGGAACACGTGTGAAAATGGAGACGTTATAATTCAGTTGCAAAACGGACGGCCTTAATGAATAGGGTCGTCCTTTTTTAGTGTTACAGAAAGTTTAAGTTCAATAAAAGTGTTAAAGGATTCTCTTTACCGTTTTTTGGTGTCTAGCTCCAAGCGCCATCAGCTCTGGTCGCTTCGGCCCTGCTGTGGCGACGGAAGCCTCCTCGCAGGTCCTCCAGCGCCCTTCGCCTAAGGACTTGCGCTTTGCGTTTTTCTTAATGAAGAACGGTGGTTCATCTTCGTTCGCTAGACGCCTATTTGCTAATATTAAAAAGTCTTTTAGAAAATGATGGGGTTATTTTTTCCTATATACTGGAACGGCGTGTTGCCTTTCAAACATATAGAAAGCTATCAAACTTGAAAAAAACCAGCCAACAATTAAGCATTTGCTGTCTGGTTTTGATCATTAATATCAGGGTCAATTCCGTTTGTAATACTAATCCCGTTATTGACGATATGGAAATCACCTGTATTTCCTCCGCCAGAGCCGGAAACGGATTTGGACGCCGATTTAGGCGAAAGATAGAAGGAATCACCGAAGTTTATGATTCCACCTGATACGGAATTAATTTTAATGGGACCTACGATAGCTGGCATGTAAAACACCTTTTCTCATAGTATATTCATCGTGTATTCAATCTCGCTTCATTCGTTAAGCATTTGCTGTCTGATTTTGACTGTTGACAGCAGGGTTGAAGCTATTGGTAACACTAAAGCCATTATTGACCATATGGACATCACCTGTGTTGCCGACACCAGAACCTGAAAAGCTTTTGGAAGCACTTTTCGGAGACAAATAAAAGGAATCACCGAAATTAACGACTCCTCCTGAGACGGCATTGATCTTAATAGGACCTACAATCGATGGCATCGCAAACATCCTTTTTCGTATGCTACTTGTATTCTATGCAACTGCTTGATACAAGTTCATTCAATCAGGTAGAAAAAGAGGTTCGTATCTTTTTTACGTGTAAGATATAAAAAGCCACCAGCATCGTGGTGGCCATAACGGAAATGGAGAACGTTCAATCTGTTTTGATAAAGCTCTGTTACTCATTTAGTCACTTAATAATTGGCGGATGTGCTTGACACGTGATTCGGTACAGATTTGATCGGTGGAGCCGAAATGGGCGACACCGGATGAAGATACGGCCATGACACGAATGCCTTTCACGCGAATAGTCGGGCATTCGTTATGAACGGCTCCTTCAAATGGTTCATGGATGGTTGGTTGAGGAATTTCTTCTCTATAAAGAGGATATTGATTTAAGTTTCCCTCTCTTGAGCTAAAGACGTCCGCTTCACGTTGTAGAGCTAGTACTTTTACTTTTGGCGTCACCGAACAAGAGTCACCAATTTGAAAAACAGAACTTAAACCGACAGAGTTAACATAGGCAGCCTGAATTTTTGTCATTCGTTTAAAAAGCCGCATTATTCTGGCGCCAGTGGCACAAATGGCCCGATAATTAAGGATTCCGGTGGCGTATCGAATATCGAAGACATCGTAATCGTGTTTGTATCTCCGATTAGAAAAACTGAGGAGCTGGAGACCCCAATAATGCTAATGAACCCTACGCACAAATCTTTGTTGACGACTGTATAGTTCACCTTATTCGTCTCCTTTCATTTCGTCAGGGATATTTTTTATAAAGTGTTGAATGGACTGTTCAATGTCATGCTTTACTTTTTGATCAATAAACTCGACTTGTTGTTGGACGTTCACTTGGTCGTGTAAACGTAAGCCCTGCATATAATAGGAAATTCGGCTATCTACTTGCTTTTTAATATCTTCAATGATGAGTTGCTCATACATTGGTTCAAGGGCGATTTCGTATCGTTCGCTAATCTTCTTGAGTGTATTAGGACATTCTTCTTCTAAGTAATTCATCATGTTCATCTGACATTGTTGTTGAATTTGATTTTTTATTTCTTTATGCACATCATTGACGTGAAGTCCTTTTTGCTGGACATCAAACGAGTCAATCGCTTCCGTATCTGTCGGGTTTAACCCGATGTTTAGCACACCTTCTAATGTTTCAACTTTTAACTGATCGAATTTGTATTCTACTTTTTCGATATTTGTATACGGTCGATCCTTTAGTTCAGCCATTTCTTTTTTTAAGGAACGCAGAGTTTGTTCTAAATCGTCAATGCGCTGATTTTGGTGAAGAACATATTGGTACATTTGATCCAAATATTGCTGTAATCGATACATATTCATTTCCATCACCTACACCTCACTCTGCATGATCATTTACTACATCGTATGCAGAGGAAAGAGATAGGTGAATGCCTAGTTCCCGGTTGGAGGTTGAAGGGGAACGAGCGTACCCGGTGTTTGTTCGACAACTCCGACACCTGGCTTTTTCGGTAAGGGAGCCGGTTCAGAAAACCCGCCCGTATTATATAAATTGGAAAGTGGCTTTATAATTCCGGCGCTGCCAATTTGTAGGACAGATGAATTACTGACGGCACCAACGCGTAAATATTGAATGTTAATGGACTGTTGAATATAGAAATTCATCGTTCCACTCCTATGCGTTTAAAACCATTGGCTGATCGACTAAATCGCTATCATACGTGTTTGTGATGCTATTTTGATTCAATACATACAACCCATCGCCTGTATTAAATGATCCAGCACCAGCAAAGGTTTTAACGACACTATTTGGTGATATATTGATGACATCGCCTACGTGAACAACACTACTTGTTCCGACACTATTAATTTTAAAGGCTCCAACAATCGCTGGCATGATCAACATCCTTTAATATTAGGCTATAGTCTTGATAATGTTCAGTGTATGAAAAAAAGCAGTGGAAGGTGTATAGTGAAGAGGGGAAAAGAAGATAAAAAAAAGAGAGGGATGCAACTACTTTCGAAGGTTCTCTTGCTTTTTCATCGCTTCCCTTTTCAATCGCATTTCCTCTATTAATAAAGTATCGAGTTCTTGACTACATTGAATGGTTTTGACTGAATTCATTCCATATTTCTCTGCTGTTTCGATTAGTTTCAGTCGTAACGTTTCAATCCGATTGATGGACATTCTTGTAAACCAACTTTCTTAGGAATTGAATTACAAATATTATACACTAAAATGTTGGTAGCCTAAAGTCATTTTATACAATAATTTACACATATGGGACTTACCCTATATGATGAGTGTACAATGTAAATATCGGTAAAGTACATAAAAATTTAATATGTATTTTATGGAATTTGGAAATGTTGAAAGGATAGAAGTTGACAATAAAGGAGTTTTCTTCATGATAGATTCTCATATTCATCTACATCAATATGATGTAGACGAGTTAGAAACGAGTGTGCCAACGTGGAAGGAAGCGGGAATTGAGAAAGTAGTAGCCGTATCGATGAACTGGCAATCCTCGATTCAAACATTAACATTACACGAGCGCTTTCCAGATTTCGTTTTACCGGCCATTGGGTACCATCCTGAGCAGTCTCTTCCGACAGAAGAAGAGCTGGACAAGTTAACGACATTAATTAAAGAGAACGCACAAAAAGTCGTTGCGATTGGTGAAGTGGGGCTCCCTTATTACGAGAAAAGTTCTAATAAACAGTATGAGGATTTGCTTGAGTACTTTGTGAAGCTTAGCGTTCATCTCGATTTGCCCATTGTTTTACATGCTGTACACGATACGGCCGAGCGAGCTCTTTATCTATTGAAGAAACACGAAGTGAAAAAAGCCCATTTTCATTGGTTGAAAGCACCAGAAGAAGTTGTAAAAGAGATCGTGGAAGCAGGCTATTATATTTCTGTTACCCCTGAGGTATGCTATCGAAAGCGGGACGAGCGACTAGTAGAAATCGTGCCCCTCGAGCAGCTTCTCGTGGAAACTGACGGACCATGGTCCTACGACGGACCGTTTCAAAATGTCGAAACTACTCCATTACTCATAGAGGAAATCTGTAAAGTTTTGGCGAATAAGAAAGGAAAAGAAGTAGAAGAAATCATGATTCAAACATCGCAAAATGCAAAGAAACTTTTTCAATATGGGGGTAAATCATGAAATTTGTTACAGCACAACTACACGGCCGAACTTTTTTAGGACTTTTATTTGAAGAGGGGCTTGTAATTGATATACAAAAGGCGGAGAAAAAATTATATGAAGAGGAATTCACACCTGTATCTTTGTTAGAATGTTTAGCGTTAGGTGACAAATTTGTTCAACATATTGAAACGTTAGCAGAACTGGTGAAAAAAGAATCGGAACGAGAATCCTATGTTTATTCTTACGAAGATATTCAACTTCTTGCACCGATCCCTCGACCGATGAAAAATATATTTTGTGTGGGGAAAAATTATCGTGAACATGCGATTGAAATGGGGTCCGAGAATGATATCCCGACGGATGTAATGCTTTTTTCGAAAACGCCGACTACTGTGATTGCACATCAAGATGAAATTGACCCACATTTAGATTTAACAAACGAATTGGATTACGAAGGGGAGCTTGCCGTCATCATTGGAAAAGAAGGGAAACGAATACTACCGAATGAAGCGATGGACTACGTTTTTGGCTATACCATCGTGAACGATATTACCGCTCGTGACTTACAAAAGAAGCACAAACAATTTTTGCTTGGAAAGAGTTTAGATACGTCATGTCCAATGGGGCCAATTGTCGTCCATAAATCGGCTTTGCCACGACCTCACCAGCTGACAATTGAAACGAAGGTTAATGGAGAAGTGCGTCAAAAGGCGAACACCGAAGACATGATATTCTCGATTCCAGAAATCATCTCTGTCATTTCGAAAGGAACAACCCTTGAACCGGGGGACATCATCGCAACGGGAACACCAGCCGGCGTAGGAAAAGGCTTCAATCCACCTCGATTTTTAAAGCCAGGTGACGTGATTGACGTAACCATTGAGGGAATCGGCACCTTATCTAATAAAGTGAGGCTATAGAAGGGAAACCGCAGACTTATGTCGAATTTATGAAACTTTCGTGATCCCTTGAATAGAAAGCGCTGTTTCGCTATGTTTTTAGAAAAAGTTTTGTTAAGATTAGTTTTGAAGTAGTGAACAAGGAGGAAATGCAACATGACCCATATGCACATTACGTCTTGGGTGATTTTATTAATTTTGTTCTTCATCGCCTATGCAAAAAATTCAAAAGGAATACATATGGCTGTGCGCTTCTTTTACTTAGTTGTAATTGCGACAGGTGCTGAACTTATTTTCCGTTTTAATGTATTCCAAATGGAGAAATTTGTCGGTGAATACATTGGGAAAATTGTATTAGCTATCGTATTAATTGGATTAATGGAAATGATGTTAATTCGAAAGCGAAAAGGAACGTTATCAAAAGGCATTGTTATCGGTTTTTGGATTGTTTTAGTATTAGTTATTTTACTAGGATTCCGTCTACCGCTATCTGTGTAAAAAATAAAATCATGAGAAAAGGGAAACCACTTGACTGTTGGTTTCCTTTTTCTTTGTACATGGTATGTCATGTATATGTTGCATTTTGTAATATATATGTTACAATCGACTTGTAGAAGGAGTTGGAATTGTTGGTAAATAAAGTTAAAGTTGCCCGTATTCAAATGAATTTAACCCAACAACAGTTAGCGGATCAAGTAGGTGTTACACGGCAAACGATCAGCTTGATTGAGAAGGGGACGTACAACCCGACGTTAAAGTTATGTTTAGAAATTTGCTATGCTGTTAACAAAACGTTAGATGAAGTGTTTTGGGTGGAGAAGGAGAGTGAATGATTATGAAAAAAATAACGGATGAGCGTTTGCAGTTACAAAATCTAAAAAACATCCGCATCACTTATATATTACAAACACTTGGAATAATCGGTATTCTAGGGTATGACTTCGTTACGAAAGGGTTAGAGGGCATGAGGGGAAATCCTCTATGGCTCGTCTTTATGTTAACAGCGGTCATTCATGCACTTTTATCAATGAAAATTAGTGTGGCGAGTGAGAACACAAAATATATAGCTAAAAAGAGTTTGTATATTTCAATACTCGTTGTACTAAGTATCGCTATTTTATTGGGGACACTTGTAACTCTCACTCCTGGTTATACCATTGTAGATGGTTTGATTATCGGATCAGTAATTTTTGGTTGTTTTCTGATCCCTGCATCTTATATGTTTTATTTAAGAAAGAAGATGCAAGACGAAGTATAGAGGTTCGCATTTTCTAGCGAACCTCCGTCCCTCAATCTATTCTTCGAATTGGAAGCTTGTAATCATGCTTCGCTCACCAGTGCTTAAGGTGAATTCAAATCGATCTTTATAATCGTTTTCTCGTTCGAAAAAGTGTTGGACGGTACAAATTTTTTCATCGTTATCAAACACATAAACGGATGCGCCCGTTTGGTCGAATAGACGTTGGTTGTAGCCATATATGAAGTCGTAAATGGAAAACGATAGATCATTTAAGTGGTTAATAAATAAGACGAAGCTTGAGTCAAGCAACTCTTCAATCGCCTGTTGAAAGCAAAAGGTTAGCCCTTTTTTAATGCGTACGATTTCGCCTTCTTGTAATTCGTATTCTTTTCCTTGAATTTCGACAAATCGGTTTCCTAACCATTTTCCATTTCGCCATTTGCCATTTATCATTATGTCGATGGACTGAATTGAGATGTCTTCGCTATCTATGTATTCTTCCTCTTCATAGGAAAAAAAGCAATCGGACTCGTGGTGATGGAAGGTAGCGACGATGTATGCACGTTTTTGTTCACGAAGTAGTTGATTTTTTTCTTCCGAAATCATGAAGATGTCACCTGCCTATATCAATTTATACTTTTAAGACCTTTACTAAAAGTTCTTTTCTAAAGGCTGTTTTTCAAAAGATTGTTGTTTTTAATGTGTATAAAATACATTGTTCAGAATCGTTTTAGTTTCCGTAGCGTAATGGTAAGAATGCATGTTAAAAAAATTGAAAAAGCAACAATCTACACGAAAACAGTCTTATTTAGGAGCAAAAATGTAAGCGTTGTCTTTTTTGTTGTCACTGAAAGTTTACGTTCAATAAAGTGTTAAAGTATTCTCTTTATAGTTTTTTTGGTGTCTAGCAAAAAGCGCCATCAGCTCGGGTCAGAGGTCCTCCAGCGCCCTTCTCCTAAGGACTTGCGCTTTGCTCTTTTCTTATGAAACAGAACTTTTTATCGTTTTGGACAAAAGTGAGCAAATTTATTCATAGTAGACAACTCAAGTTGGCAATATGTGATGCATACAATAGCAACATGAATTTAGAAGGTGAGTAATTGATGAAAGTGGTCTTTCCGTTTGGATAAGCCGCTTTCTTTCGTTGCCATAGAGACTGATAAAAGAGAGGGAGATGAATCGGGATGTGCGGTATTGCTGGATGGGTTCATATGAAAGACCCATTAACAAATCGAAAAGATTCCGTATCAAAAATGACCGAGACGTTAACGAAGCGGGGACCGGATGATACGAATGTTTGGATGAAGGAACATGTCATCTTCGGACATAAGCGGCTTGTCGTCGTAGACCCAGAAGGTGGCAAGCAGCCGATGGAGCGGGTGAAAGGGACGGCTTCTTATACGATTTGTTACAATGGTGAGCTTTACAACACAGAAGACATTCGAGCAGAACTAACGAAAAGGGGATATTCCTTTTCTGGGCATTCGGATACGGAAGTGTTACTGACTGCCTATATCGAGTGGAAAGCACAATGTGTCGATTATTTAAATGGCATCTTCGCTTTTGCTATTTGGGACGAAACGGAAAAAAGTGTATTCATCGCAAGAGATCGTCTCGGTGTAAAGCCGTTATTCTACGCCAATGAAGGACCTTCGTTATTATTTGGTTCTGAAATTAAAGCGATTCTTGCCCATCCCGATATGAAAACGATCATTGGTCACGCTGGTTTAATGGATGTGTTTGGAGTGGGACCTTCCAGAACGCCAGGGTCGGGAGTATTTAAAGGCGTAAAAGAGCTTCGTCCCGCACATGCCATGCTTTTTAATCAAGAAGGGCTAAAAATTTGGCGTTATTGGAATGTCGAAAGCAAAAAGCATGCTGATTCGTTCGATGAAACAGTAGAAAAGGTTCGCTTTTTACTTACCGATGCAGTGACAAGACAGCTTGTGTCCGACGTACCGTTATGTACGTTTCTATCAGGTGGTGTGGACTCAAGTGCTATTACAGCGATTGCAGCAAATGCGTTTAAACGGGAAGGAAAAGGAAGGCTACACACGTATTCAATCGATTATGAAGGGAATGCTGAACATTTTAAAGCGAATGAGTTCCAGCCGAATTCAGACGGCACCTTCATCCAGAAAATGAGCGAAACGTTTCATACGGTTCATCACAATCGTGTGATTACACAAAAAACGTTAGTCGATCATTTAGAAGAAGCCGTACACGTGCGGGATTTACCAGGTATGGCGGACGTTGATTCGTCCCTTCTCTGGTTTTGTCGTGAAATAAAAAAAGATTTTGTCGTTAGTTTATCAGGGGAATGTGCCGATGAAATATTTGGGGGCTACCCTTGGTTTCACCGTCAAGAAGATTTAGCTCGAGACGGCTTTCCGTGGATGCGATCGACGGATGAAAGGATAAAACTGTTTTCAGAGCAATGGCGAAAAAAGCTTCCTTTAAAAGAATATGGGATGGAAAAATTGAAAGAGACGTTAGCTGAAACGCCTTTATTAGATGGGGAATCGGAAGCCGAAACAGCACGGAGACAGCTTTTCTATATGAACATGATTTGGTTTATGACGACCTTGCTCGACCGAAAAGATCGAATGAGCATGGGGGCAAGCTTAGAAGTGCGCGTACCGTTCGCGGACCATCGACTAGTCGAATATGTATGGAATATCCCGTGGGAAATGAAAATGCATGGGAATCGTGAAAAAGGAATTTTACGAAAAGCACTTGAAGGTCTTTTGCCAGATGAAGTTCTTTATCGAAAGAAAAGCCCTTATCCTAAAACTCATCATCCCATTTATACGAAATATGTCCTTCAATGGCTTGAATCCATCCTAGCGAAGAAAGATTCCGTCTTACATGAATTATTCGATCGACAAGCGTTAATGAAATTAATGGAGACAGAGGGGAAAGCCTTTCAAAAGCCGTGGTTTGGGCAATTAATGACAGGCCCACAGCTACTCGCCTTTTTAGCTCAAGTACATGTTTGGTTTGAATCGTATCGAATTGATTTAGAGTAATAGAGGAGGGTGCCAGTTTAAGGTGCCCTTTTTCCTTTTTTGTTACAGAAAGTTTAAGTTCAATAAAGTGTTGAAGTATTCTCTTTACAGTTTTTTTGGTGTCTAGCTCCAAGCGCCATCAGCTCGGGCCGCTTCGGCCCTGCTGTGGCGACGGAAGCCTCCTCGCAGGTCCTCCAGCGCCCTTCGCCGATAGGCGGGCGCTTTGCGCTTTTCTAATATACAATTTAGTATAATGATAGAAAAGTTTTTTTATAGAGGGAACGGTGCTGTAAAAATGAACAATGGATTTTATTCCCTTTGGCTGACAATCTCAGCTGGGAGGTTATCGATATCTTTGTACACGATGGCAGTTACTTTAACTGTCTTTTCTATTACGCATTCTGCCACACTATCTTCAGTAGTGATGCTCGCATTTGTCGTGGGGAAATTGATCAGTTCGTTTGTATATCCTCTTGTAACAGAAAAAGCTACCTTAAAAGCGATTTTAATCGTCTCAACGCTTTTTCAACTGCTAAGCATACCCGCCACAATGGGGTTATTGTCCATACAGAAAGGTTCTGTAATTGTATTTTCGATTATGTACATCGTTATCGGTATTGTAGGATTTATGGACGGATTTATATCGCCGTCGCGGCTTTCGCTCGTTCCTGAGCTTGTGGAAGAATCAAAATTAGGACGAGCCAATAGTTTAATCAGTACAACAAATCAAACATTCAGTTTAGTTGGTTGGGCAATAGGCCCAATCGTAATTGGAAAATACGGGGTCCATTTCGTGCTGCTCTTTAGTTTCATTCTTTTAGTCACCTCCTTTTTTTCGGCAATCCAGTTGAAGGCTGAAAAAATGAAAAGGGCAACAAATAGGCCAAAATGGGACGTAATAAAGACGGGTTGGCTGATTCTATTTAGTAAAAAGAATCATATGCGGACCATTACAACGATGGATATCGTAGAAGGAATTGCATCTGGAATTTGGATTGGTGGAATTACTTTGCTATTTGTTGAAGAGGTTTTAAAAGAAGGAGAGCATTGGTGGGGATTTATAAACACGAGTTATTATGCGGGAACGATTTTAGGAGGAATCGTGATTACAATCCTAGCAAGTAACGTGCAAAAACATTTAATCAAAGGCATCATTATTGGTTCATTCATGGTCAGTATTCTCGTCCTTTTTTATTCCATCAATCGCATTGCCTTGCTCGCACTTCTTTTGGTCATCTTAATGGGGCCTTTTTACCAGTTAAGGGATATTTCGCAGCAGACATACATCCAAAAGGTAACTACAGGCAAGGAGCTTGCGAAAGTATATGCCGCAAAGGACAATCTTTATTACATAACGTTTGCCATTTCCGTTTTCATCACAGGGGTGATTGCGGATTCGGTGGGGGTAGTATTCGTCTACTACATGGCCTTTTTCTTCTATTTGACGTCGACCGCTTATGCCTTTCTATCATTTCGTAAAAAAATCTGTTAAAAGGTATAAAAGCAAGCGAAAGTGGTTCCGCTTGCTTATAAATTTGATTGGTTGAGTTCGTATGTAAGCATGACCTTTGTAAATTACAAAAAGTTCCCGAGGGTGTTCTTCTAATAAGACTCGGTGAGGAAGCGATATCAATATCGCTTTCTTCGTTTGTCGTTCCTTTTATAGACGAGCCAAACCGGTGATGCCCTATACGATGTTTTAATAATTATTTCTTCAGAAGTTTTGCTTAGAATTTCCATGATACTAAAATCTTTGAAAGCTCGAAAAAAGTGCTCAACGGTTCAATTCAATACTACCCCAACCTCCAACAATAATTGAAAGGAATAGGGAGGAAGCAGGACAGAAAGCTCTTCAGCATTTGCAGCAAACTCTTCGTTCGTCCATAAGTCCTCTAGTGTTCGATTGCGCAAAGGAAAAGGCAAGGTGATAGTCTGCTCTCGATCTGATTTATTAAAAAGAGCAATCAGTCGATTCTCATCTTTTGTGTTCGTCATGACGATGACGTCCGAATTGTTTTGAATGCGATGAAAGCGAAGGGTTCCATCATTTAAAGAAAGCTTGTTTCGAAGATGAATTAACCGCTTCACAAATTGGAAAAAGTCTTCATTGTGCATTTCCCACGGCATACATTTTCGACAATTCGGATCCGGTCCACCCGTTAACCGAATTTCATCCCCGTAATAAAGGCAAGGCGCACCCGGATATGTTAGGAAAAATGCAAATAGAAGCCGTATGAGTTCTTCCCGATGGTTGGCAACGGTCCAAACGCGGTCGGTATCATGACTGCCAATGAGATTGAACGAAACATCGACCGCTGTTTGAGGATAGGCGTGACGAATTCGTTCTAACGCAGCGATGAAAGCGGAAGTCGAAGTCGTCTCATACAAAAAGTAGCTGCGCATCGCTTCAAGTAATGGGTAATTCATCACCGTATCAAATTGTTCCCCGTCTAACCAGCGAATGGCATCGTGCCATACTTCTCCTACAATAAAGACATCTTGTTTTATCTCCTTAACCGTTTGGCGAAAGGTGCGCCAAAATGCATGCGGCACTTCATTGGCTACATCTAATCGCCAACCATCGATATCGAACTCCTTCGTCCAATACGTTACGACGTCCATGAAATACGATATAACTTCATGGTTTGATGTGTTCATTTTCGGCATATTTTTCTCGTAACTAAACGTTTCATAGTTCGGCTTCGGTTCAGTTTGAATCGGAAAGTGATGGATATAAAACCAATCTTTATAGCGAGAGTGTTCTCCGTTTTTCAGCACGTCTTGAAACGGAGGGAAGTTGATACTGCAATGGTTGAACACAGCATCAAGCATCACTTTTATATCATGATTATGACACTTAGTGACCAATTCCTTTAACTCCTCTTTTGTTCCGAAATGTGGGTCGAGCTGAAAGTAATCGATAATGTCGTACTTATGGTTGGAGTTTGAATGAAAAATGGGTGTTAAATAAATCCCTGAAATACCTAACTCCGCTAAATACGGTATTTTTGCCGTGATTCCTTTTAAATCACCGCCAAAGAAGCTGTGAAAATCCGGTTCTTCTCCCCACAGGCTTAGAGGTTCTGGATCATTTTCGGTTGAGCCGTTGTGAAACCGGTCTGGAAAGATTTGATACCAAACGGCTTTTTTTGCCCAGGTTGGTGGTAAGTGGTCCTCGTTGAAATGCAAATACGGATAACAGAACAGGGGACCAATGTCTGACGGCTTCTCATCAGAAAAACCTTTTTCCGTATAATAAAGGGTCTCTTGTTCAGTTTGTATTATAAAACCGTATCGAAGTCGGTTCCATCTAGTTTTTAACTCAATGAGCCAGTAATCAAATGATTCGTCTGTTCCAGAGTAGCTCATTTCCTTTTCCTCATGGACCCATTGAGCACCTTCCCATAAAAAGGGATCACCATAAAAAAGACGGACGTGTTGTACATCGTTCTTTTTCGTCCGCAAACGAATATGTAGGGTGTCGTTTTGATACATGTATATGTATGGAAGTTGTGAACGGTGGTAAACGGCTTCACGTAGCATATTGGTCTCTCCTTTTATAAACCTTCTATTTATACGATGCCCAAAATGAAACATGAAATTGACGTATATGGAGAAAAAAGGTATGGTAAAGACGATTACTGGTTAAAACACCTCACCTTAAGGGGGACAACTAGAACGTAGGGGGAAGAATGGTGAAGCGAAAAATTGTGGTATGGCTCTTTCCGCTGCTTTTCTTATGGACACAAGCGGTGGATGGCTACGAAGACAACGAATCGATTTATTATGTGATAATTGACCGATTTAACAACGTCAATTTAAGTAACGATGGCGAGAAAAATTTAGCAGACCTTAATACGTATCAAGGAGGGGATTTAGCAGGCGTTACGGATAAACTGGATTACATACAGGACATGGGCTTTACGGTCGTCGCCTTATCCCCAGTAATGGAAAGCGATCATTACGATGGACAGGCTATCGTCAATTTTGAACAGCTTGACGAACATTGGGGAACGATGGAAGAATTGAATGAGCTAACAGACGCTGCTCATCAGCGAGGAATGAAAGTCATCGTTGATTTCCATGGAAAGGTGAGCGAGGGCCATGAGTGGCGAAATGATGCGGAGAAAAAAGAATGGTTAGTGGATAGCGGAAGTACTTTGAACTTGTCGAATGAAGAAGTGCAAGATTATGTGATAAATGTATTAACGAATTGGATGAACGATGGGAATATTGACGGGTTTCGTTTTTTACAAGTGGAGGAGGCACCCTATGCTTTTTGGGAAAGGGTCATAAAAGAGTTGAAAAGTCAAAAGAAGGATAGCTTTCTCATCGCTAATGTGTCGGATGTTGACCTAGATCAGTACGAGACACTTTCCTTTGATGCGTTTATGGACGAGAATGTACGAAAGGAAATTACCGGTGCTTTTTCGACCGTTAACATGTCATTAAAAGGAGTAGATGAAGCGTTTAATAAGGATGTTCGTGTAATTGCCTCAATGGATGATGCAGGTACGAAAAGGTTTACCCGCACCGCTTTTGAACAAAAGCAATTCCCAGTGACAAGAAGTATGTTAGCGCTTGCGTATATGTATGCATCACCGTCCATTCCATTCGTCGTCTATGGTTCGGAAGTGGCGTTAGATGGAGGAGAAGGGGCTCTTAACGATCGCGTCATGTCGTTTCGAACGAGTACAGAAATTGTGGACTATATAAAAGATTTGGCAAACCTTCGAAAATCATTCCCAGCTCTTCAACATGGAAGCTATGAAGCTCTATATGAAAAAGATGGAGTCCTCGTCTTTAAACGGAGCTTAGAAGATGAGGATGTACTTGTGGCGATAAACAATACTACGAATACTCAAAAAGTGACCCTTTCCTACGACATGCTTTCAGAAGGAAATGAACTACATGGACAAATGGTTGGAGGAGTCATTCGTGGAGACGACGAGGGGTACACATTGGTTGTCGAACGTGAGTCAGCTGAGTTCTTCGTTGTATCAGACGAAAAGGGAATCAATTATTTATTCGTCAGCGTCTTCTTAATTATTCCACTCTTGTTTATTGTGTTTTTACGTTTGGCCAATCGAAAGAAGAGTTGAGTTCCTATAGAAAAAATGCGTTTTTTTATCTAGCAAAAACTACAAACAGTAAGTATATAAGAGGGAGGGGGAGAATGAAAGGTCGGAAAATGAGTGGGGCTTTAAGTATTTCTTCTGCGTTCATTGTGATTGTTTTATTATTAATTGGGTCAAGTAGATTTTTTCATACGAATGAGTTACGAAATTTAACTACTCAATGCTTGGAGCGAGGAGGAACGGTTCAATTGGAAATACATCATTCGATTACCAATAGCTATTCCTTTTCGTGTGAAAAATAATGGGGGCTGTCTTCTAAGTCCCTTAAATCGAATGTGGGGAGAAAAGTAGCGAGCATTTCTCCAATAGGTTTTGAACGAAAGAAAGGTGACGGCGAGTCATGCGGGTACAGCACGAGCCGAAGACCCCACAGACGAACTTGTGGGTGGAGGAGGCGATAATTGAATGAACCTCTGCTAATAGCGGCCACGTCCTGTGCAAGTACGGAAAGCGTGCGTCACCGAAATGAAATCAACCGAATTTCATATACGACTAAAAGGGGCTGTACTTTTTGGACAGCCCCTTCTTTTTTTTGTTACAGAAAGTTTAAGTTCAATAAAGTGTTAAAGTATTCTCTTTACCGTTTTTTTGGTGTCTAGCTCCAAGCGCCATCAGCTCGGGTCGCTTCGGCCCTGCTGTGGCGACGGAATCACAGGTCCTCTAGCGCCCTTCGCCGATAGGCGGGCGCTTACGTAAAGTACATGTTGGAGGGGGAGGTCTAAGCCCGTCCAACAGCGACCTTTCGTGAAGAAAAATGAGTTCCTTTTCTTCTCTCCATTGGATTTATTCATAAATTTCCATTAACTACTCACACTCACACCGCCGTTAATATGAATGGTTTGACCAGTCATGTAGGAGGATTCTTCACTTGCCAAAAAGACGTAAGCAGAAGCTAGCTCAAGTGGTTCCCCTGGTCGTTTCATCGGGGTGTTGGCGCCGAATGTCGCCACTTTTTGTTCATCAAAGGATGCAGGGATGAGCGGCGTCCAAATCGGTCCGGGTGCCACATTGTTGACACGTATCCCTTTTCCGACAAGCGATTTAGAAAGGGAGCGGGTGAAGGTTGTGATGGCTCCTTTCGTTGCTGAATAATCGATGAGCTGCTCATTGCCTTCATACGCAGTGACCGACGTCGTATTAATGATTGAGCTCCCTCTCTTTAAGTACGGTAATGCGGCTTTTGTTAAATAAAAAAAGGAAAACACATTCGTTTCAAACGTACGATATAGTTGATCCTTTGAGATTTGTTCAATTCCTTTTTGCGGATGTTGTTCAGCTACATTGTTGATTAAAATATCTAAACCGCCTAATTGCTCCGTTGTTTGTTGGACGATGGATTGGCATACTGTTTCATCTCTTATATCCCCTGAGATTAACAGGCATCTTGCCCCGTACGATTCCACGATTTCCTTCGTTTCAAAAGCATCGGTTTGTTCATTCAAATAGCTAATGGTGACGGACGCACCTTCTTGGGCAAAGCGAACAGCAACAGCCCGTCCAATTCCACTATCCCCACCAGTTATGATAGCTACTTTTCCTTTTAGTTTACCGCTTCCGACGTAGCTGGGGTCGTGAAAGACCGGGCGCGGGTTCATTTTGCTTTCGATTCCGGGTTGAGTTGATTGATGCTGGGGAGGACGGGTCGGTTGAAATTTTGATCATTCGACATGGGTATTGACTCCTTTCGGTTACACGAATTCTTGTTTAGTATGAGAAAAAAATCAATTCGTATAACGCGAAAAGAAAGACATACCTATTCCCATTTCATTTGATCAATGATTTCTCCATCTTTTGAAATGCCCTTCAAGCCCGTAAAATCCCAGAAAGCTACATAATATCGACCACCAGATCCTTCCGAAAGAACGGCTTCTTTTTCATGTCCATCTTCATCTATTGTGATGATTTGAGTGATATTTGGGTTGTTCAATTTGCCGTAGTAAATCGGAATATATTCGGTTACTTCACCTTGTGCATCCCGCTCATAATAGAACTCTTGATACATGGTAAACGAATCGCTATCATTATGTGTCCAGCCATTGGGACCTACGTTTTTCCAACCGTCTTGGTCACTCCCCTTAAATATGGCAAGTGCAATGACGGGTTCGTCAATTTGAGGGAAATTATCCTTATTAGCATTTGTTTCATATAAGACAATCGAAGTAGCGCCCACTTCTTCTATAAGGACAACGTCATGAACGTCATAGGGGATGCTTTTTTCGATAGCTTTGTCTAAAGTTGGATACGTACAACCATATAACAGAAATGAAACCATCATGACCAACAATCTTTTTTTCATCGATATACAGCTCCATTCGTAAAACATACAGTGCAGTCATTTCCTATCTGTTGAGCGCGAAATTCTGTTATAGTTCACCTTTTTTAATCAATGTATAGATGTGGTAACTTTGGAGAACAGACACGATCAAAACAAGTAGGAGCATCACAATCCAAATCATAAGCCGATTGATTTCTGCAATCCCTTTCGCATTGAGGAAGACAAATAAACTTGCGCCTAGAAATGATATATACATAAGGACATTAGGGATGATGTATAAAATTCGCAACGTTCTTTTGGCTTTCTTCATCCTTCCCTCCAGCTGTTTAAATATAGTTTTGTTTCCATTTATTGTACTTTAATGGGCGATTTTTTTGAAGTAAATGAAGGAGATGGGGCTAGCATGTGGATAACAAAGAAAGGGACTGTCAGTTAAACAGCCCCTTATAATACGTTAAAGTATCTCGCTTCAGGATGAGAGACGACGAAGGCGGAGACGGATGCTTCTGGTTCCATCATATAGCCATCAGTTAATGTAATGCCAATTTGTTCTGGTTTTAGGAGTTTAAACAGTTTTTCTTGGTCTTCAAGGTCCGGGCAAGCCGGATACCCGAAGGAGAAGCGCTGTCCTTGATATTTCGCCTGGAATCGGTCTTTCATTGAAAAATCTGGGGAGTCTGGAAAGCCCCAGCGATCTCGAATTAATTGATGCGTGCGCTCAGCCAGTCCTTCCGCTAATTCAAGCGCTAAAGCTTGGATTGCATGACTTCTGAAAAATTGTCCGTCTTCTTTCATTTTTTGAGCGACTTGACGAATGTTTTTTCCTGCCGTAACGGTAAATAACGCGATGTAATCATGAGGCTTTGCCTCGGTTGGTTCGCCAACGTAATCGGCAATGCAAAGGTGTGGAGCTTTTTGTTGGCGCGGGAAGGTGAACGTTTCGATAATCTCTTTACCTTCTGAGTCTTTTAAAATATGAACGGAATTCCCTTCCTTGTAAGCTGGGAAAAATTGATATAAGATGGCCGGCTCGAACCAGTGCTCATTTTTCCCAAGTTCTATTAATTCATCAATTTCAGCTTTTAATGTTAATGCTTTGTCGTCGTTTCGTGCGATGAGTGAAGCGACGTTTCCTTTTAAACCGAGATGATGACCAAAGAGCATTTGCCAGTTGACGTACGGTAAAATATGCTTCACGTCGATATCACGCATTAAGTGCGGCTGTAAATCTTGAGGTGTAAAAACAGGTGCTGGTGAAACGGATGATGTTGCCGTTAGCACAGGCTTGGCTTGCTCGGTTTTGCTTTCTTCTTGATTAATTTGTTTCGTTTTCTTTTCAAGGAGAAACGTTTGTAAGTTCGTTCGCAACTGATTGGCAAGATCGAGTCCGTTCATCGCATCTTTTGCATAAAGGACGGGGCCGTCGTATTCCGGTGAAATTTTTCGGTCGGTAAATTTGCGTGATAAAGCTGCTCCTCCGACTAAAATCGGAACCGAAATATTGGCCGACTTCATATCTTGGGCTGTCAAAACCATCTGTTGGGCCGATTTCACGAGAAGGCCTGAAAGTCCAACGATATCGGGCTTTTCTTTTTGGACAGCTTGAATTAATTCTTGCGCGGTTACTTTAATTCCTAAGTCAATCACTTTGAAACCGTTATTCGATAAAATAATGTCCACTAAATTTTTCCCGATGTCATGAACGTCGCCTTTTACGGTTGCTAAAATGACTTTTCCTTTTCCGCTATCTTCTTTCTTTTCCATATAAGGCTCCAGGAAGGAAACAGCCGCCTTCATCACTTCGGCACTTTGTAATACTTCTGCAACGATGAGTTGGTTATCGTTAAACAGCTCACCAACTTTCGCCATTCCATCCATTAAAGGACCGTTTATAATATCGAGCGGATTGGTATACTTCTCTAACGCGATCGTTAAATCTTCGACTAGTCCTTGCTTTGTTCCGTCAATTACATATTGACTTAAACGCTCTTCTAGTGTCGCATTTTGTAATGGCTTTTTTTCTTCTTTCTTTTTGTTGCGGTAAAAGTTCGTGAATGTCGCGAGTGTTTCGTCCGTCGTTTCGAATAAAAGCTTTTCAGCTAACAAGATTTCTTCCTCGGGTATAGATGCGTATCGCTCTAATTTTTCCGTGTTGACAATAGCATAATCTAAACCGGCCTGTGTGCAATGGTATAAGAATACCGCGTTTAAGATTTCACGACCAACAGGTGGAAGACCGAAAGAGACGTTACTAATCCCTAAGATTGTTAAACAGTCAGGGAGTGCTTCTTTAATGAGTCGTATGCCTTCCACCGTTTCAGCTGCTGAACCGATATATTGCTCGTCTCCTGTACCAACTGGAAAAACGAGTGGGTCAAAAATAATATCGGTAGGTGAAATGCCGTGTTCGTTGACTAATATTTCATACGAGCGTTTCGCAATCTCAAGTTTCCGTTCTTTCGTCACCGCCATTCCTGTTTCGTCGATTGTTCCTACGACAACGGCGGCACCGTATTTTTTCATAAGCGGAATGACTTCTTCGAATCTTTCGAGCCCGTCTTCTAAGTTGATGGAGTTTAAAATCGCCTTTCCTTGCGAGTATTTAAGGGCTCGCTCCATGACGTTTACGTCCGTTGAGTCAATGACGAGCGGGGCTTTGACCTTTTTAATGACTTCTTGAATGAAATTTTCCATATCTTGAATTTCATCCCGGTCCGGGTCAGCTAAGCAAATGTCTATGACGTGCGCACCGCTTTTTACTTGGGCGCGGGCGATTTCAGATGCTTCTTCGTACGCCCCGTTTGCAATGAGCTCCTTGAATTTTCGCGAACCGATGACGTTTGTTCGCTCTCCGACAAATAACGGTCGCATCGAATCGTCGTAAATGAGTGATTCGATTCCTGATACTTGATGCTTTTCCTCTTTTTGTTTGACAACGCGAGGAGGGATGTGCTGAATTGCTTTTGCGATTGCTTCAATATGAGCGGGTGTCGTGCCGCAGCATCCGCCAATAATATTGAGCCATCCTTTTTCGGCAAATTCCTTCATTTTTTGTGCGAGTGATTGAGGAGATTCATGATAATGACCTTCCTCATCTGGTAATCCAGCGTTTGGATAACAGCTAATCGCCGTCTTGGCTAAATTCGAAAGGGTTCGCAGGTGGTCGGTCATAAATTCAGGACCAGTCGCGCAGTTTAACCCGATAGAGAGGAGATCCATATGTTCGGCGGAAATGTAAAACGCTTCGATATCTTGCCCAGCGAGCGTTGTCCCCATCGGCTCAATAGTGCCCGATAGCATGAGAGGGACCCGACGTTGACAGGCTTCAAATGCCTTTGATATACCGACGAACCCCGCTTTAACGTTTAACATATCTTGACACGTTTCAAGGAGAAGAATGTCTACACCACCAGCTAACAAACCTTTTGCTTGCTCTTCATAGCATGAAACGAGTTCGTCAAATGTTGTGCCACCTGTCACGGATAACGTTTTCGTTGTCGGTCCCATTGCCCCAGCGACAAATCGTGGCCACTCATCTGTGGAACTGGCTTCAACTGCTTTTTTAGCGATTTCCGCCGCTTTTTGATTAATTTCAAATGCGAGGTGACCGAGGTCATAATCATCGAGAACGAGCCGTGTAGCACCGAAAGTATTCGTTTCAATAATATCGGCTCCCGCTTTTAAATAGGCGAGATGAATATTTTCAATGACATCGGGCCGGGTGATATTTAAGTATTCATTACACCCTTCGTATTGTTCGCCCCCAAAGTCGTCTTCCGTGAGCTGGGCATCTTGAATCATCGTTCCCATAGCCCCGTCCATGACGAGAATTTTTTTCTGCAATTGTTCCTTCAGTTTACTCATGGGAAACTTCCTTTCTTTTATCGTATTTTAGCAACTTTCGCTTGTTCTTTTTCTTGAATATAACGGGAAAGTTCAACGGTCATATCGTAATGAAGAAACGGGGTGATTAAATAAATTCCGTTAAACCGTTCAAAGGCTGCATCAATTAACGTTTTCGCGATGGCGATGCCTTCTTGTTTTCCACGCTCTTTATTGTCACCTGTCTTTCTCATCGCTTCACGAATGTCATCGGAAAGTTGAATTCCTGGAATTTCGTTATGAATAAATTCGGCATTTCGATAGCTCGTTAACGGCATAATGCCTAAATAGAGAGGGGATTGTAAGTGTTTAGTTGCTTCATACACGTCCTCTATTTGCTTAACGGAATAAAGTGGCTGTGTAATAAAATAATCCGCCCCACAGTCGATTTTCTTCTCAAGACGAAGCACTGCTTTATCTAAATGACGAACATTCGGGTTAAAAGCCGCCGCAACGGAGAAGTTCGTTTTCTCACCGAGTGGTTTTCCTGAATAAGAAATTCCTTCGTTAAACTGTTTAATCAAGCTGATTAAATCTAACGAGGATAAATCATACACGGAAGTGGCCCCAGGGAAATCCCCGATTTTCGATGGATCCCCAGTAATGGCTAAAATGTCGTGAAAACCTAATTCATGTAGACCCATTAAATGAGATTGCAAGCCGATTAAGTTTCGATCTCGACACGTTAAATGGATGAGCGAACGTAAATTTTTGACGGACTGCTTTAAGATCGATGCACATGCGAGATTGCTAACTCTTGGTGAGGCCAATGAATTATCCGCTAATGTAATGGCGTCGATTCCTTGTTCGTGTAGTGCCTTCGCACCGTCAATGAAAGTTTGAAGTCCTAACGTTTTCGGTGGGTCTAGCTCCACGATAATGGATCGCTTCTCTTTTACAATGTCTTGAAGCGGTGGGGCTTGTGGTTTTGTTTTTACTTTGATTTCATTCGTAACGAGTGTTTTCACATTCTTTTGCCGAATTGGTGGCAAAGAGCGAACTGCATCTGCCATTGCTTTAATATGCTTCGGTGTCGTTCCACAACATCCACCGAGAAGTCGTACCCCTTGTTCACGGAATTTTAACGCCGATTCATAGAAGTATTGTTCATCCGAATGATAGACAAGTCTACCATTTTCATAGCTTGGTAAACTACCATTTGGGTAGGCGGATAAGTGTGCGTGTTGCAGGAGTGGCACCTGTTCAAAAGCAGCAAGCATATGGTGTGGCCCGAGTCGACAATTGATGCCGATAATGTTTGCCCCTAAACTCTCTAATTGTGTAAACGCATGTTGGACAGGAGTCCCGTCTTGCAATACACCAGGCTCGTGCAGGGAAACATTGGTGATAATCGGTAAGTCTGTTTCTTTTCGCGCAACGGTTAAAACGGTGCGCAGCTCTTCTAAATCGTAATACGTTTCTAACAATAAGCCATCAATTTCTTCTGAAAGGAGCAAATACAATTGCTCACGGAAGTTCCGCTTAATTTCATCGAGGGAAAAGGCACTTTTTCGAAACGAGCGAATACCGCCGATTGTCCCAACAACATAAGGAGTATGTACAGCTTTTTTGGCAGCTCTTTTCGCAATTCTGACTGCTTTTATATTGAAGTCTTTCGTGTCGTCCTCCAGCCCATACCGAGATAATTTAATATAGTTTGCCCCGTATGTATTTGTTTGAATTAAATGAGCACCCGCCTCGATGTACGCTTCGTGAATCCGTTCGATTTCATTTGGGGCTGAGACATTCATTTCTTCAAAACAGCGATCGACACCGTACGAATATAAGAGTGTTCCAGTCGCCCCGTCACCAACTAATATTCGACTCTCTAACTCTTCAAGTAATCCCATCTTTCATACCTCCAAACCGTTAATGGAAGAGGAAGGGAAAGTGCTCTAGTAGCTATTATGGTGATAATCACATGGTTAAAAATTTCACTAAGCAATTATCATGAAATAAAGCCAAAATAAAAAAGTCTTCTTAAGAAGAAGACTTTTAAGAGCAATCTTAACCTTCTTCTTATCTCTCGAGCGCATTATGCGCTTCGCTGGACTTAGCACCTTGGAATCATTCATCCGGTTGCTGAAGCTTCATAGGGCCAGATCCCTCAGCTTCTCTTGATAAGAAAACATCTTATACGAATGGATATTCACTTTAAATTTGTATTAATCCTAATTTACCGAAAAATTATTCAATAATCAACACTTTTCTATGAAAAGGAAAAGTTGGATTTATTTTAATATCGTTTGTTGAGGAAATGAGGGTTTTTAAAAATTATGATACTTTTCATCTATTTTTCACTGTTGTAAAATATTTGAAGGGTTACAAAAAATAGTGATTTGTTCATTAAAGAAGATGGATTCAGTAGCTCTAATTGTTATATACGACAAAAAGAATTAATTGGAGAAATGTCATGGCGATTGTTATTTTATTACTCATATTGTGTACATATTTAGGGATACGTTTTTTAAAGAAAAATAGGAAAATCGCTGTTTTGTTTTTTACTCCGTTACTATTTTTTATCGGATTGATGGGGATTATTATCTATCATAGTTTATATGAAACGAATCCTGAATCCGTACAATTCTCTATTAATCATGAGAATAATCAATACTATATATCGGGAAAGTGGGTGGATTCAATTGATGTTTATCGACACCCATTTGATTTGATTGTGTTTTACTTGCCTTCCAGTAAAAAAATCAACATAAGTCTAACTAATCAAGATTTTTTACCATCAAATTATGATGTAGAATGGCTAAAAAAAGATGTTGAAAAATGGATGAAAGATGAATCTATGTTATATGGAGAACCGCTAATTTATTTGGTGGAAACAAAAAAACAATTTGAGTTTTCTTTTATACTTCCTGATGAAGTTGAAGAAAATGAAGTGAAAATTTTTTACCTTCATTTAAGAGAAGAACCAATGGATTCCATTACTTTTTGGAAAAAGGAAATTAATCTTCAATCACAGGAGTGAAGTGAAAATTAAAGCAGGGATCACTCGGTTGATTAATTCAATAATCAACACTTTTCATTTTAATATCGTTCCTTGAATTCTATAAAATATTTTCCTTTATTTGTATTTCTTGTAAAATGTTTAAAATAGAACAGATTTTCAAGGTATCTTGTAATCTCTCATGGTGGTATTAACAGTGTCCGTGCTGTGTTGTGGGCTTTTTCAATCGGACGCGTATCATCGCAATTTGTTGAGCATGTAAGAACATCAAAAGGATTTCACTAATCATTAGCTAATTGCATGATGGAGGGATAGGTAATTGAGTAGAAGATCTTTTTATCTACCTACAGTAGCAGCGCTGTTCACAATCGCTTTGTTGTACGGAATAGGTGAGTGGTTTGAGGTTTCATTTTTACGTTGGAGTTATTATGAAGAGAATTTATCTTCAGGCGGAAAAAACGTCGAATATGGAGGGTCGATCCTTCCAATCATCATCGGTTTCGCAGCTGGATGGGGAACGAAACGAATACAGAAAGTCATTATATAAAATATAAGAAGTTAGGGTGGCTTAAGGAATAATATATTATAGATCAGAAGTGTAAAAGTTTATTTGAATGGATGAACACGTCATTATGCAGCTATAGGAGGACGCTGACTTCGAGAAAATGTCCAAAATGCATATTAAAAATGACTGAGAAAGCAATAATCTATAAGAAAACAATATTTAGTAAAAGGAAGTATCCCATTTACCTTACGTTTTCTATAAGTTTAAAGCTAGAATATCGTCAATTTGACATTCTAGCTTTGTTTCTGTTTTTATCGGAAGTTAATAAATTGAACATCGATTGGTAAATCGGCTTCACGAATGGCAGCGATGATTTTTTGAAGATCATCTTTGCTTTTTCCACTTACGCGAATTTGGTCATCTTGGATTTGGCTTTTCACTTTTAAGCCGGTGTTTTTAATAATCGTATTGATTTTCTTCGCGTTTTCTTTGTCAATACCGTTTACAAGCTCTGCTCGCTGACGAACGGTACCGCCGGAAGCATTTTCGATTTTTCCATATTGAATATTTTTCGTTGCGACACCGCGTTTAATTAATTTGCTAATTAACACGTCTTTTAATTGGTTTAATTTAAATTCGTCGTCTGAAATGAGAACGAGCTCCTCGTTATCAAGGGAGATATCGCTTTTAGAACCTTTGAAATCATAGCGGTTTTGAATTTCTTTTTTCGCAATATTAATCGCATTTGTCACTTCCGGTAAGTCGACTTGCGACACAATATCAAATGAACTATCCTTTGCCATAAAATCCTCCTTCATTCATGTATAAATTTACTAATTACTTTGATTATAGACAACTGATGCGGGGGAGACAACTTGTCGGTCTTGTCAGAATATACAAAAAATAAGGAAACGATAAAAAAATGGGTCAGATGACCGATATGAAAGGTAGAGACTTTTAAAAGGAGCGATACATCATGAGGAAATTACTGATTATGTTCATGACCGCAATCATTGTATTAGTCGGCTGCTCTAACGATACGACTGTTGATCCTTTAGAAGATAAAGTGAAAATTGGGATAATGTTGTCAGATGTCGGACTTGGGGATCAGTCGTTTAGTGATGCGGCTTTTCGTGGCTTAATGAAAGCACGTGATGAATTGGATGTTATTTTTGACTACCGCGAAATCTCAGAAACGGGTACATACGAGCAAGGCTTAATTGAATTAGTGGAACAAGGAAATGACATTGTGATTGGTTTAGGGTTTTTAGTACAAGAAGACTTGGAGAAAGTAGCGAAACAATACCCAGACCAAAAGTTTGTCTTAATTGATTCTGTATCTGAGTTATCTAATGTGACTTCGTTAACGTTTAAAGAAGATGAAGGTAGTTATTTGACAGGGGTTTTAGCCGCTCTTGTGACGAAATCGAATAAGCTAGGATTTATCGGTGGAATGGACATGCCCCTTATTCATAAATTCCGTGATGGGTTTGTCGAAGGAGCAAAATCGGTGAATCCGGATGTTGAAATTGCGATTGAGTTCGCAGGAGACTTTGGAAACCCAGAGCTCGGTGCGAAAATAGGGAAAGAAATGATTGATAATGGTGCTGATGTTTTATACGCAGCAGCTGGATTTACAGGTGTTGGTATGCTAAAAGAAGCGGAAAAGCGGGGCGTATATGGTATTGGAGTTGATAGTGACCAATACTACTACGCGGAAAAAGCTGTCATTACGTCAATGTTAAAAAATGTGGACGTCGGTGTTTACAACGTTGTCAAGCAATTCGTTGAAGAAGGAGAAATTGCCAAAGGACAAGTAGAATTAGGAATTCGTGAGCAAGGCGTTCAATTGGCCCCAATTCGTGTCATTACGTTAACACCTGAACAAGAAAAGAAATTACAACAAGTGCAGCAACAATTAGCGAACGAATAAGGTGGGAGAATTATGACCATAAAACGGAAGTTATTTATTAGCACCCTTTCATATATTGTCTTATTTGTTTTATTACTATCGTTTATTTTGTTTAATATGCTAGCGATGAAAAGCGCGAATGAAGACTTTGTTCCTGTTATGTTGAACGTCCAACAACTAGAAGCGGATATGAAAACGGTTAAGCAGTCCGTGGCGAACTTCTCATATTCGATGACGGACGCTCAACGTGATGAAAGTTATCGCAACATCGAAAACATTGAAACGTTAATGGCGACTTTAAACGATCAATTAAAAGACCCGACGTTTAAAGAAGCGTTGACGAAAGTAGAAGAAAAGTTTAGCGCGTGGAAAGTGGAAGCAACAGAAGCACTCGATACGAAAGATCCGAACTTAGCGAGAAAGCAGTCTGTGCGTATTGACGGAATTTTAAACGACTTATATACGCTTGATTTGTATGCCAAAAGTTACTATGAACTGCTTCAAGAGAAATTGAAAAAAGGAATTGAGTTTGTTATCTCGCTTGCTGTCATTGGGACACTCATCATTATTGGACTAGCACTCTTCATTGGATACCGTACTATTCAATCCATTACAAAGCCATTAAAGCAATTAGCGCATCATGCAAATGAAATCGCAGATGGAAATTTATCGGTCGGACAAGTAAGTTACAAAGCAAATGATGAAATTGGTGCTTTAAATGAAGCGTTTGGAACGATGGTGAATCACCTGAAAGAGCTCATTTTCTCCATTGATTCAACAAGTAAGAAAGTTGAGCGATTTGCACGTGAGTTAGATGAAGACAATCGCACGTTAACAGAAGTGAGTAACCAAGTCGCGGTTTCGACGGATGAATTGTCCGTAGGTGCTCAAAATATTTCGAACGACCTTCAAAATGCTGTTGTCTTAATCGAACAAATGGATAAAGATTTTGCTGAGAATGTAAAACGCTCTGAACAATCTGTCGTTCATAGTGAAGAAGCTGTGAATGCCATTCAAACAGGTAAAGAAGCGATTGTTATGCAGCAGCAGTTGATGGAAGAAAATATTGTGACAACGAACTTGATTAAAGATTCGACGAAGACGTTTGTAGAATATACGGCAAACATTGAAAACATGGCAAAAGCAGTGTCCGAAATTGCGGATCAAACGAACTTGTTAGCCTTAAACGCAGCAATCGAAGCAGCACGCGCAGGAGAAGCAGGTAAAGGGTTTGCTGTCGTCGCTCAAGAAGTTCGCAAGCTAGCAGAGCAATCCAATGACGCCACGAAGCAAATCTTTAAGATGGTGGAATTAATTAAAGAAGGTATTCAGCAAATTACAACGTCTGTTGAAAAAGGAGTTGAAATTGCGGATTCTCAAAAACAATCGATGAGTATTACGACAGAAGCTTTTGAGAACATTGGAGAAAAAGTAAATAACATTACAGCTTATATGTCTAGCTTACAAAAAGGTGTTGAACATTCAAAAGACTTAGGTGAGCAAGTATTAGAAAACGTCGAAAGCATCAGTGCAATCGTCGAAGAAACAGCTGCAGGAAGTGAAGAGATCTCCGCTTCAACAGAAGAGCAACTTCGCTCCTTTGAGAAAATGGTTGATAAAGTTGCCGACTTATTGAAATTAACAGACGAACTTAACCATCTTATGTCTAGCTTCCACTTCGAAAAAGAGGAAGAAGAAGCAATGTAATAGAAAAATCCCCCTAGCTTACAAAAGCAAGGGGGATTGCTCTTTTTGAATAGTTGTTTTTTAAAACCGAATTTTATAAATGGTCCGTTTTCTTGGAGTACTGTCGTTTTCCCTTTTGTCGATTTTCTTCGCGCTCGACGTTTTCTAAATGCTGTTTCGCATTATTGTCTTGTGCTTTTTTATCATTGTCGCTTGTATGTGGCATGATTTCGCTCCTTTCAAATAGGTTGTACCCATATCATTTCCTCTAAATCGAGCGAACATGTAACGGAGCGACAATTTTGACAATCACGCAGGCGAAACGATTGTATTACATTTCTTTGTTTAAAAAGAATAGCGCAAGTGTACCTGGTCCGGAATGGGCACCGATGGCAGCGCCAATAATATTCATGTACACATCTTTCGGTTGGAAGCGTTCTTCAATCATCTTTTTAAGTTCTAATGCTGCTTCTACATCATCACCGTGACTAATCGCAACCGTTTGATTGGATAAGTTGACGCCTCTTTCTTCCATTAAATCCATTAATTTGCGGTAAAGCTTTTTCTTTCCGCGAATTTTCTCTAGTGGAATGAGACGACCATTGTCGACGTGTAAAAGTGGTTTAATATTAAGAAGACCACCAACGAAGGCTTGTGCTTTGCTAATACGACCACCGCGAGCTAAATATTCTAGTTCATCGACCGTGAATAAATGCTCCATATGCACGCTCATTTCTTTTACAGTTTCAGTAATTTCTTGTAATGAAGCGCCTGAGTCTGATAATTCGACTGCTTTTTTTACAAGAAGGCCGTGGCCTAATGATGCGCATTTGGAATCAATGATTTCCAATTCGAAATCCGGGTATTCTTCTTTAACTTGTTCTTTCATCATAATGGCTGTTTGGTACGTTCCAGATAACTCAGAAGAAAAAGCGATGTATAAAGCCGGCTGACCTTTTTTCGCAATATTGGTGAATGTTTCTAAAAATGTTTCTGGAGATGCTTGCGAAGTTTTCGCTACATTTCCTTTTCGCATAAATTCATACACATCTTTTGGATCTATTGTTTTTAAGTCTTCATAATCGGTTTCATTAATTTGGACGCGGAGTGGAACGAAAGAAGTATTTTCGTGATCAAAAAAAGTTAAAGGTAAATCACATCCGCTATCAGCAATAATATGTACGTTCAAATCATACACCTTCTTTACATAATTAATCTTTTTTTATTTGTACGTACGTTTAGTTTACCTTGAAAACCTTTTTAGGACAATGGTTTCAAAAGTGTGTGTAACGAAAAAATATGTAGGAGGACGTTATGTTAAAAGATAATATTAAAAAGCTCATCATTGTTTTATTAGGTGCATTACTAAATGCCATTTCGTTGAACCTTTTTTTAATTCCAGCTAATGTATATGCTTCAGGTTTTACGGGATTAGCTCAGCTGATTTCAAATATTTTAGAGCAGTTTACACCCGTATATATCTCAACAGGAGTTCTGTTATTCCTTTTAAACATTCCGGTTACTATTTTAGGATGGAAAAAGGTCGGAAAGTCGTTTACTCTTTTTAGTTTTTTAAGTGTTGCTATGACGACGGTGTTCTTGACAATTATTCCGCTACAGCCGCTATCAGATGATATTTTGTTAAATGCTGCCTTTGGTGGGGTAATAGCAGCGGTAGGAGTCGGCTTAACGTTGAAGTGGGGGGCTTCAACAGGAGGGCTAGATATTATTGCGATGGTGTTATCCCGCATGAATGATAAGCCAGTTGGGACATACTTTTTCACGATGAATGCTATAATTATTGTAACAGCCGGTTTTATATACGGTTGGGAAAAAGCGTTATACACCCTTGTCGCTTTGTATGTTTCGACTCGCGTGATTGATGCCATTCACACAAGACACGAAAAGCTTACAGCGATGATTATTACGAAAAAAGGGGAAGAGCTAAAACGCGCCATACAATCGAAGCTCGTACGCGGAATTACGACGGTTCCAGCAAAAGGAGCTTTCACAAACGAGGAAAAGGAAATGATGATAATCGTTGTGACGAGATACGAGCTTTATGACTTAGAAAAAATTATTAAACAAGTAGATCCTCATGCCTTTACAAACATCGTTCAAACGACTGGTATTTTTGGCTTCTTCCGAAAAGACTAAAAGAGGTGAGGAGATGAAAAAGTTATCGATTTTGTTCGTTTTAATGCTACTATTATCAGCATGTGGCCAACAAAATGAACGACAAGAAGGGGAAACGATGCCGATTTTCACAGTTGATGCAAGAGAAGAAACGGAACAAGTAACGTTTGTTTTGATGATGAAAAATGAAACAGAAGATGAAATCACTTTTGAATTCCCGTCTAGTCAGCTTTATGAAATTACGGTATTAAATGAACAAGGGAAAGAAGTTTATCGTTATTCCACAGGGAAAATGTTTACACAAGCCATTCAAACTGAATCCATTGCACCGAATGATGTAAAGGAATGGGAAGAATCATGGAATTATATGTATGATGGTGAGCGTGTACGTCGTGGAGAGTATACGGTAAAAGTTGAATGGAAAGGCTTCACAAAAGATGGTGAAAATGAGCTGACAGCAACTGAAACGTTTAACGTGCCGAGTGTTCATCCATCGTTTTCAAATGTGAAGGTCGAAAAAAAGGATGATTCCATCCTCATTACGGGAGAAATAAAAACGGCAGGAAAACAAGGTTCATTCGTTATTGAAGATGGACATTATGAATTGCATAAAGGAACGATTCCAGTGGACAAACAAAATGAGTGGACGTCCTTTTCAATCTCAGTCTTAAAGGAGGAAATTGAATCGGATCGCAAACCGTACCTTCTCTTATATACGGAGGAATCAAAAGATCCATTTATTGTTACGATTGATGATTAAAACAAAAGGCAGACGAAAAACGGGAACCGTTTTTCATCTGCCTTTTTATTTTTTACAGAAAGCTTAAGTTCAATAAAGTGTTCTCTTTTCAGTTTGTTTTGTGTCTAGCTCCAAGCGCAATCAGCTCTGGTCGCTTCGGCCCTGCTGTGGTGACGGAAGCCTCCTCGCAGGTCCTCCAGCACCCTTCGCCTATAGGCGGGCGCATTATGAGCTCTTATTTAAGTTGGTCTAAGCGCTCTTGGTAAGCTTTCAGTTGTTGTTTTTCTGCCGTTGTCGTATTGGCATACGCTGAAGTTAAGGCATTTTGTGCTGTTTCAATTGCTTTTTGGAGATTTCCTTGGTTTTTCTCTTCTGCCGCTTGTTCGGCTTGTTCAACGAAGCGACGTGCTTCTTGGAATAATTGATTTCCCATTAGAAACCTCCTTGTGTGATGTCTTCTACTTCCTCTTGTTTTCGTTCCGCTTCTTCGTACGTCATTTTGTAAGGGAACCTTTCATCGTGTTTATTCACCGAATCTTTTCCTTGTTGGACAAATCGTTTCGATTTATTACTTTTGCTCATCATTAGTCCCCCCAAACTGTTTTGACGCGCTATGGCGTCAAGTGTAGTATATGCTCATCGGAGACCAATATGGATGGGAATTATCGACTCCATCCTATAATGACAGGTAAGACTGGAGAAAACGGGCAACGCCGTCTTCTTCGTTTGTTCCTGTTACTTCATTAGCAATGGATTTTACTTGGTCAATGCCATTTCCCATTGCCACGCCACAGCCTGCATAGTCAAGCATTTCTAAGTCGTTATCTTCATCTCCAAAAGCGATAATTCGTTCTTTTGGAATGTTATAATAATCAGCGATGATTTTTAAGCCGACTGCTTTATGGATACCGGCTCGAATAATTTCAATGACATGCCAAGGTGCTGCCCAGCGACGGTGGTCAACGACATTTGCGTGAACATCACTTAAATACCCTCGGATTTTTTCCACATTTTCTTCCGGTGCATGGATTAAGATGCTCGTCACATCTTTACGCAAAACATTTTTTAAATTACCAATTGTCACTTCTGGATTTCCCATACTAAAAATATCTAAAAGCTTCTCATCATGATAATGGAAATACACTTCGTCCAATACTTCCGCTAATATGTTGTGAACATCATGTTTTTCAGCCACTTCAACAATTTCTCTTACGACTTCAACTTCGAGTGTCGTATGATAACTACCCCATGAGTCATCTTTTGGGTGGTGAACAAAGGCCCCGTTAAAGTTCACAATCGGTGTGTTTAAATCTAATTCATGATAATATACATCGCTAGAGCGAAAAGGGCGGCCAGTCGCAATGCAGACATGATGGCCTTGTTCTTTCGCTTTTTGAAGAATTTCTTTTGAATATGGCGAAATGGTTTTATTATCTTTTAACAGTGTCCCATCGAGGTCGATGGCGATTAAATGTGGTTGATTCTTCATATTCTCTCCCCAATCAGTCGATTTTCATCAGCGATACTAAAAGTTTAACAGATGAACGTTTCTTTTTTCCATATTTTTCTCAATCATGCTACACTAACAGTAGGTAAAAATATGAAAGGAGTACTAGCATGAGCAGCATAATCATACAACGAGATCAAGTACAAGACATTCCTGCGCTTCATTTAGTGAAACAATCCTTACAACATGAGCGTTTGCCGTTCATTTTATTTATCCACGGCTACACAAGTGCCAAAGAGCACAATTTACATTATGCTTACTTACTAGCTGAAAAAGGATTTCGTGTTGTTTTACCAGATGTGAAGTTCCATGGTGAACGCGTCGTAGAAACGGAAACAGAACTGCATATGCAATTTTGGCGAATCGTTTTACACACGATTCATGAGCTAAATACATTAAAGGAATTTTATGAACAACAAAATCTAATGGATCATGAACGCATTGGCGTGGTCGGGACGTCGATGGGTGGCATCATTACATTAGGTGCTTTAACACAATATCAATGGATTAAAACAGCCGTTAGTTTAATGGGGAATCCTGCTTACGGAAGTTTCTTTCAAATGCAGATTCAACATTTAAAACAACAAGGGATTAATATTCCTTTCACCGATGAACAATTAGCAGAACAGATGAATCAACTGAAGCCATATGATTTGTCCACCCAATTAGATAAATTAGCCAACCGACCATTGCTCTTTTGGCACGGAAAGAAAGATCAGGTTGTCCCATTTGCTCCTGCTTATAAATTTTATGAAGAGATTCTACCTCTTTATGCCGAAAATCCTGAACGAATCCATTTTGAAGCAGATGAACATGCAGGACATAAAGTTTCCCGTAAAGGGGTGCTATTGACCGTCGAATGGTTTGAAAAGCATTTATTGCACAATGTTCGAAATAAGGTGGAAACTTCGTTATAATGGTCAAATAAAAAGAGAAAGGAGTTTTTTCAAATGGATGAAGCATTAAAAGAAAATATTATGGGTGCACTAGAGCAAGTAGTGGACCCCGAATTAGGAATCGATATTGTGAACTTAGGGCTTGTTTATGATGTTGAATTAAATGAAGAAGGCACATGTATCGTTACGATGACATTAACTTCTATGGGCTGCCCACTCGCAGGAACGATTGTCGAGCAAGTGAAAGCAGCACTCGTTGGGATCCCAGAAGTGAAGGACGTAGATGTGAATATCGTTTGGAATCCACCTTGGACAAAAGATAAAATGTCCCGTTATGCAAAAATTGCATTAGGCATTTCGTAAGCACAGCGAACTTTCGCTGTGTTTTTTAATGTTACAGAAAGTTTAAGTTCAATAAAGTGTTAAAGTATTCTCTTTACCGTTTTTTTGGTGTCTAGCTCCAAGCGCCATCAGCTCGGGTCGCTTCGGCCCTGCTGTGGCGACAGAAGTCTCCTCGCAGGTTCTCCAGCGCCCTTCACCTAAGGACTTGCGCTTTTCTTATTTGGAAACAAAAAGCGCAGGTGATCTTTCAGTTTCTATAAAGGTAGATAGAAAATAACGCGTACTTCTCTTCTTCATTTATCCTTTTCAACATCATTTCTAAAAATTTGTTTCCCTCCTCATCAGTTCACAACAATTACCATCATGATTTTCAATTGAATGTAAGAAACTAACGGTGTAAAACAATGTCTGAGGAGGAATGAACGTTGAAAAATAAAATCTTTGGTGTTACAGCGGCCCTTACACTTACCCTCGGTTTGACCGCTTGTAACTTTGGAGACGACCGAGCTCAAAATGATCATATGGATATTTCGGCTGCAGATACATCCACACCGAGTAGTCAATATCCTCATACAAAAGCAATATTAGTTCAAGATGCAAAATATAAATTTGTTCAAGTAGACCCAAGTCAAGCAGATGATATTCAAAAGAAATTACATGAAGAAATTAAAAAACAAGTAGATCAATTTCGTAATCAGCTACCAACACAACCGAGAACTCAAGTGCCTAATCAAGGACAACCGAATCAGCAATACAAAGCACCAACGACCGAACAACAGCAACCACAACAACCGGCTAAAGAACAACAACAACAAGAACAACAGCCGACAGGAGATACACAAGGAATTGGCGAATACGCCCAACGAGTCCTTGATTTAACGAATCAAGAGCGCGCGAAAGCAGGGCTACCTGCGTTAAAAGCAGATGCTGAATTAAGCCGCGTCGCACAGAAGAAATCGGAAGACATGCAACAAAACAATTACTTCTCGCATACGAGCCCAACATACGGTTCACCATTCGATATGATGCGTGACTTTGGGATTTCCTACAAAACAGCAGGTGAAAACATTGCACAAGGGCAGCGTACGCCTGAAGAAGTTGTTAATGCCTGGATGAACAGTGAAGGGCACAGAAAAAATATATTAAGCAATCAATTCACCCATATCGGTGTGGGATACGAATCAAAAGGTAATCACTGGACACAAATGTTTATTGGGAAGTAATTCATTTGAATTAAAGGAAAAAAGGGACCGACGAATTCGGAGGTCTCTTTTTCTTTGTTACAGAAAGTTTAAGTTCAATAATATGTTAAAGTATTTTCTTTACAGTCTTTTTGGTGTCTAGCTCCAAGCGCCATCAGCTCGGGTCGCTTCGGCCCTGCTGTGGCGACGGAAGGTCCTCCACCGCCCTTCGCCTTAGGACTTGCGCTTTGTGCTTTTCTTATGAGCAAAGGCTCTTTTTTAGAATAGAAAAAGGATGTGAATAACTTCACACCCGTGAGATAAGCTATACAATTTTTTCTTTCTGAATAAATCGTTTTACTTGTTCTATTGTTGTAGGTTTGCTCAAGTAAAAGCCTTGGACACGGTCACAATTAATTTCTTTTAAATAGTTAAGCTGACTTTCTTTCTCTATACCTTCTGCAACTACGGTAATACCTAAATGATGAGCCAATGAAATAATGGCACTCGTAATGGCTTTCCCATTTGTTCCGTCCATATCTTGGATAAAACTTCGGTCAATTTTTAGCGTATCAAACGAGAATTGTTGTAATTGGATGAGCGAGGTATATCCGGTGCCGAAATCATCTATGGATAGTGACACGCCTAGATTTTTTAATTGTCGCAGCCTTTTTTTAATTTCTAATTCGTTCTCAAGAAGCTTGCTTTCCGTAATTTCGAACTCAATCCATGTTGGATCAATCTGAAATTCTTGAATGATTTTTCTAACTTCATCAATAAACTCCGGATGCTGCAGTTGCTTAGTCGAAATATTAATGGCTAATTTGACGGCATTTTCTCCTTCTGAATTCCATTTAAGTAGCTCAAGACAGGCAGATTTCAGTACCCAGTAACCGATTTCCATTATCGTCCCATTTTCTTCGGCGATAGGGATGAAATCAGCAGGAGAAATGAATCCATGTTCCGGATGATTCCAGCGAATTAACAGCTCGATTAAATCTACTTGACCCGTTGATAAGTTCACAATTGGCTGGAATTTCAACGAAAATTGATCTTGGTCAACTGCGTCTTTTAAGCCATTTGCTATGATATACCGATATTTAAATAATTGATCAAATTCTTGATCGTATACAAAGTATTGGTTTTTTCCTTGTTCTTTTGCATAAAACATGGCAATACCCGCTTTTCGTAAAAGATCTTCTGGTCCGTCTTGTACCGATGTATTTTGCACAATCCCTATGCTAGCTGTTATGTTTACTTTTTTCTGGTTAATATAAAAAGGCTCTTTCAACGCGTTAACAACACTATCGGATATGTTTTTAATGGATGTAGTATTTAAGTTTTGGATGGCGATTGCAAATTCATCCCCTCCAAGTCGTGCTAACGTATTATGAGGAGGTAAACACTCGAGAAGACGGTTTCCCACTTCTCTTAGAAATTCATCCCCGGAGGTATGACCAAATGTGTCATTGATGAACTTAAACCCATCAATATCCAGTAATAAAACTGCAAAATCTTTATCATTTGCTAAATAATCTTTGATGCGCTCGATAAACAAACTTCGATTGGGTAAATTCGTCAAGCGATCGTAATAGGCGAGACGATTAATTTCTTGCTTATATCTTTGCGAGTTGGTAACGTCTTTTGCAATTCCATAAACACCGATAATTTTTCCATCTTCAATCATTGGGAAATTTGATACTTGTAGGGAAACTTTATACCCTAATTTATGACGTATCGTTACATTATAGGTCGTAAGTTCACCCTTTTTTGCTCGGTTGAAATTTATTAAAATTTTCGGTAATTCTTCAGAAATCACAAGCGGCATAAAGGAAGTATTCTTTAACTCAGCTTCCTCGTATCCAGAAATTTCATAACACATGCGGTTCAATGCTAGGAATTTACCATTTAAGTCTAAAGCATATACCGCATCGGTACTATTTTCGAATAAAGAGAGAAATTGTTTTTCCCTCTCTTTTAATCGTTTATTACTTTGTACGAATTCTGTTATATCTCCAAGCGTTCCGAAAATCATATCTTTTCCATCAAATTTAGCTACTGAACCATAAACATCTACAAACCTTATGTGGCCTTCTTTAGTAACAATCCTGACTTGATACCGGACTTCGTTTGCTAAACGTTTCATTCTTTCATCTATTTTTTCTTGTACAATTGGAAAATCTTCATCTAAAACAATTCGTTTTAAACGAATATTACCACTTAAAAGTTCTTCCTCTGTATAACCAATAATTTCGCAAAGTCGACTATTAGTGAATATAAAGCGATCCCCATCTAACACATACATTCCAATCGTGCTATCTTCAATAAAACGTTCATATAACGTTTGCAGAATGATCACTCGTTGTCCAATCTCTTCAACGCTTTTAATAATCTCCTTTGGATGATGGTTAGATTTATTTAATAAGTTAAAATGCAAGACTTATTACCTCCTCTAAACCATTGTTATTAATTTAACTATGGAATATATTGGGTTTTAATTAATTATATTTTATTTTTGGCAAATTAATAATTAAATGAGCTTAAAAATTGTAATAAATTTTGAGGGACTTTTTTAGTAGAAATCATTCATAGAAAGAGAGGGGGCTGTTGGATATTTAAATCGACATTTTGAAATAATTTAGATTAAACGAAGATCGAAAGAATTAGTTTGCGAATAAATGTTTATTTTCTGAAAAAGGTGGTAAAACATTTTTGTGAAAATGAAAACGATTTACATAAAATATTAATAAATATACAGTTGATTTTATTTTTATGCGGTACTATAATGAGAACTAATTTAACAAAAGTTGTGAAGGTGATCGAATTTGAATATAGGAATTATCGGTGCTACTGGGTATGGTGGTGTCGAATTATATCGAATCTTAAAAATGCATCCAAATGTATCGACATTCAACCTTTATACATCGTCAGATGAAGAAAAAGCGTATGCTGAAGTGTATACGCATTTGAACCAAATTAGCGATGAATCGTTAAAATCCATTGAGTTAGAAAAAATAAAAGAAGAAAACGACGTTGTTTTTTTAGCCACTCCTTCAGGAATATCGGCAAAATTATCGCCACAGCTTGAACATGAAAAGCTAAAGATCATCGATTTATCGGGCGATTTACGGATTAAAGATCCATCTCTTTATGAAGCGTGGTACCAAAAAGAGGCAGCGCCAGCGTCATTTATCGATAAGGCCGTTTACGGTTTAACCGAGGTGAATAAATCAAGCGTTCAAGAGGCGCAAGTTGTCGCTAATCCAGGATGTTATCCAACAGCTTCATTACTTGGGCTAGCACCACTTGTGAGTGAAAAGGTTGTCAAGCCCGGTTCAATTATTATTGATGCAAAGTCCGGCGTATCGGGGGCAGGTCGGAAACCGTCTCTAGCGACAAGCTTTGTTGAAATTCAAGATAACTTAAAAATTTATAAAGTTCACAAACACCAGCATGTTCCAGAAATTGAGCAAGCGCTACATCAGTTCGATTCCAATGTTGGCGCTATCTCGTTTTCTACTCATCTCGTTCCGATGACGAGAGGGATTATGGCGACGATTTACGTTGAGCTATTAGAAGATTGGGAAAATAATAGGTTACAAGAATTATATCGCCATTATTACGAAGGTCATCCTTTTGTTCGCGTTCGACAAGCGGGTTCATTTCCAAGCACGAAAGAAGTTTACGGCTCGAACTACTGTGATATAGCTGTTCAGCTCGATGAACGGACGAATCGTGTAACCATCGTTTCGGTGATCGATAATTTAATGAAAGGGGCTTCTGGGCAAGCCGTACAAAATATGAATGTCATGTTTGGATGGGATGAAACAACCGGCATTCCGAATAATCCAATTTATCCATAATAGAGGAGGAGCAACGAATGAAAACTGCAGAAAAGCTGCTAAAAAAAGTGGAAGGTGGCACTGTTTTAACGCCAAAAGGTTTTCAAGCGGGTGGGATTCACGCAGGTCTTCGGTATTCGAAAAAGGACGTTGGACTATTAATGAGTGAATCGCCTGCAGCAGCGGCGGCTGTGTACACGCAAAACCACTTTCAAGCAGCGCCATTGAAAGTCACACAAGAAAGCATTCAACATAGTGGGAAAATTCAAGCCATCATCGTAAACAGTGCGATAGCGAATGCCTGCACAGGAGAACAAGGGTTAAAGGACGCATATGAAATGCGCCGTTTAGTCGCCAAGCGGTTAGACCTGGTAGAAGAGCATGTCGCCGTTGCCTCAACAGGTGTCATCGGTGAATTTTTACAAATGGATAAAATCGCTCACGGCATTGAACAGGTCGAAGTATCGAACGGACTTGAAGGTGCAAAAAGCTTTCAAGAAGCCATTTTAACGACTGATACATTCCAAAAAAGTGCTTGCTACGAGCTGGAAGTTGGCGGGAAAACGGTGACGATTGGAGGAGCGGCAAAAGGGTCAGGAATGATTCATCCGAATATGGCAACGATGCTCGGATTTGTGACTACGGATGCCAATATCGATTCCACTCTTTTACACAAAACGTTAAAAGAGATTACAAATGAGTCGTTCAATCAAATTACAGTAGATGGTGATACATCGACGAACGATATGGTTCTTGTACTTGCTAACGGAATGGCTGACCACGAACCTTTAACAGAAGGCCATCCTGACTTTGAGCAGTTTAAAGAAGGGTTGAAAGCGGTTTGTGTTGACTTAGCAAAGCAGATTGCTCGTGACGGAGAAGGTGCGACAAAGCTCGTTGAGGTAAACGTGACCGGCGCACAAACGAAAGAAGAGGCGAACATTATTGCGAAAAAAATCGTGGGGTCGTCATTAGTTAAAACAGCCGTTTATGGACGGGATGGCAATTGGGGAAGAATTGTTGCTGCAGTCGGGTACAGTGACGCAAAGGTGGAACCCGATCAAGTATCAATTTATATCGGCCCTTACTTAATGTTTCAAAATGGCTTACCACAATCATTCTCGGAAGAGCTTGTCACCGAGTATTTAGCTAAAGAAACGGTAACCATTACGGTTCATTTAAACAATGGCACGGAAAAAGGAAAAGCGTGGGGATGTGATTTAACGTATGACTACGTCAAAATTAACGCAAGCTATCGAACTTGATAAACCACTTTTTGTCCTGAAATTAGGCGGAAGCATGTTAAAAGAGGTTTCAGATTCTTTTATCCAATCTGTGATCGAACTTAGAAAAAATCATTACGTTTTGTTTGTCCATGGAGGAGGACCAGAGATTAACGGGATGTTGGAAAAATTGAAAATTCCGAGCGTCTTTGTCAATGGACAGCGAAAAACGACGGAGCCGGTATTAGAAATAGTCGAAATGGTATTAGGTGGGAAGATGAACCAGCTGTTGTCGGGAAAATTAAAAGCTCACGGCATTCAAACGGTTGGGCTATCGGGGCACGACATTATTACCGCCTCATACTTGGATCATGATTCGTTAGGATTTGTCGGAAAGGTAGAAAAGGTGGATGATTGTCTTTTACGAACTCTATTGAAAGACGGATATGTGCCAGTTATCGCTCCGCTTGGAAAAACAAAAGACGGTCAAACCGTAAATATTAATGCGGATGTATGCGCGGCTGCTGTTGCGGAGGCGTTAAAGGCTGAACGATTGCTTTTTGTAACAGATGTACCGGGAATTTTAAAGAATGGGGAGTTGTTAGAGGAAGCGACCCCATCATTAATCGATGATTTAATTCAAGAAGGCACCATTTATGGCGGGATGATTCCGAAAGTAACGTCAGCGATTTCGGCATTATCTGACCAGTTAAAAGAAGCGATGATTGTAAACGGGAAAGGGACCATTTTTCATAGTGGACAGTTTGTCGGGACAAAAATTAAACAACAAGCATTCGTTTCTGGAAGTAATCAATAAAGGGTGTGATGATTATGAGTTATTTATTCCCAACGTATGCAAGATGGGAAGTAGAAGTGTCACATGCAGAAGGGTCTTACCTTTATGACACGAATGGAAAGAAATATTTAGACTTTGTATCAGGAATAGCCGTATGTAACTTAGGTCATCGACCGAAAAAGGTGCTAGAAGCCATTGAAGAGCAGTTACAAAACGTATGGCATGTGTCCAATTTATTTCAACAACCGATACAAGAAGAGCTCGCCGAAATTCTTGTTCGCCATTCATCTGGGGATGCGGTATTCTTCGCCAATAGCGGAGCGGAAGCGAATGAGGCGGCTATAAAACTAGCCAAAAAATATACAGGTAAACATAAAATCATCACCTTTCAAAAATCATTCCATGGCAGAACGTTTTTAACTATGACGGCAACCGGACAAGAAAAAGTGCAAGAAGGCTATGGGCCGCTAGCACCAACATTTGAGTATCTTCCGTACAATGATGTGGAAAAAGTTAAGCAGCTTCAAGATGACTCCGTTGCCGCTATCATGCTCGAAGTTGTGCAAGGAGAAGGGGGCGTCGTCCCTGGTAAAAAAGAATTTTTACAAGCTGTTGAACAAAAATGCAAAGAACTGAATGCTCTTCTGATCATTGATGAGGTTCAAACGGGCATTGGACGAACGGGAAAGCCGTTTGCTTACCAGCACTTTGATCTTGACCCGGATATTATTACGGTCGCAAAAGGATTAGGAAGTGGAATTCCTGTCGGTGCGATGATCGGGAAAGAGAAGTTGAAAGCAGCCTTCAGTCCAGGGAGTCATGGTTCAACATTTGGTGGAAATTACATCGCGATGGCTGCAGCGCTCGCGACGGTAAAGGAAATTTTTCACCCCGCTTTTTTAACAGAAGTAAAGGATAAATCGACTTACTTCCAACAATTACTCGAAAAAACACTTAACAATACTTCCGGGTTTGAATTGAGAGGACTTGGATTGATGGTGGGGATTGATTGTCATCAAAATGTGAATGACCTCATTTCTACGTTACGTGAAAAAGGGTTACTTGTATTACCTGCGGGACCGAATGTGATTCGATTGTTGCCGCCATTAACAGTGACAAAAGAGGAGATTGATCAGGCGGTGGCGATGATTCAAGAAACACTATTAAAAGTATCAGAGCCTTCTCTTCAATAGAGAAGGGTTTTCTTCACTTAAAAATGAATAAAAATACTTTAACATAAATAAATATACATTTAGATTCAGGAAGGATGATGACAGCGTGAAAGGATATTTAGTTTTATCAGACGGAACGACGTTTGATGGAGAAATGGACGATGAATTTCCGACGTATGAAGAAGGAGAAATTGTTTTTTATACCGGAATGACAGGATACCAAGAGGTATTAACGGACCCATCGTACCAAGATCAAATTATTGTCTTCACCTATCCGTTAATCGGAAATTATGGGATTAACGAAGATGATTTTGAAAGTGCTAAGCCGTGTGTGAAAGGTGTTGTCGTATTACAAGCCGTTGAGCATTATTCCCATTACGAAGCGGTCTCTTCTTTTAAAGAGTATTTAAAAAAATGGAACATACCCCTTCTTGAATGGGCGGATACACGTGCGATTGTAAAAGCCATTCGCGAAAAAGGGACACAAAAGGCGGCAATCACCACGAATCGAGATGAAACTGTTCACACACAGTTGACCGAAAACCAAGTAGAAAAGGTCGTAGACGAACAGATTAAGACATTCGGAGAAGGTGATTGTCACATTGCCCTCATTAATTTTGGATACAAAAAGTCAATCCTCGAATCGCTCGTGCAAAGAGGATGTAAAGTGACGGTTCTTCCGTATCATCTAATGGATCAAGTAAAAGACATGAACGTGAATGGAATCGTTTTGTCGAATGGCCCTGGAGACCCGAAATCTCTACTGTCTTATTTACCAAGCATTCGTACTGTGACATCGATGTTCCCAACACTCGGCATTTGCTTAGGTCATCAATTGATTGCGTTAGCGTACGGGGCGAATACGAAAAAACTTCGCTTTGGTCACCGCGGTGCCAATCATCCTGTCTTAGATCACAAAACCGGAAAAGTGTGGATGACGTCCCAAAACCATAGTTATGTGGTAGATGAGTTAAACAACACATCGCTTGTCGTGCGATTTACAAACATTAATGATCAATCGATTGAAGGGTTTGTGCATCAACAACTTCCGATCTTATCTGTTCAATTTCATCCGGAAGCAAACCCAGGACCGGTTGAGTCTGACATAGTATTCGATGAATTTTTAACAATGACAAAAGAAACAGAAGCATTAATTGTTTAAGGAGAGAACGATATGGCAAAGGATTCTACCATTCAAAAAGTACTCGTAATTGGATCTGGTCCGATTATTATTGGGCAAGCGGCAGAATTTGATTATTCTGGGACGCAAGGTTGTTTAGCATTAAAAGAGGAAGGACTCGAGGTAGTTCTTGTGAATAATAACCCGGCAACGATTATGACGGATACGAAAATTGCGGATGCCGTTTATTGTGAACCACTTACTGTCTCAAGCCTTGAGAAAATCATTCAAAAGGAGAAGCCCGATGGATTGCTTGCGACGTTAGGAGGGCAAACAGCGTTAAACTTAGCGGTTGAGTTAGAGGAGAGCGGACTGTTACAGAAATACGGTGTCAAGCTTCTTGGAACGACAAGTGAAACCATTCAAAAAGGAGAAGACCGTGAAAAGTTTCGTCAGCTTATGAACGATCTGAATGAACCGATTCCTGAAAGTGAAATTGTAGAAACAACCGAAAGCGCAGTACAATTTGCAGAATCGATTGGTTATCCGATTATTGTGCGCCCAGCTTACACACTTGGCGGTAAAGGTGGCGGAATTGCAAACGATCAATCTGAGTTGGAGCAAATTGTATCAAATGGCTTAAAGATGAGCCCGATTCACCAAGTATTAGTGGAAAAAAGCATTGCAGGCTTTAAAGAAGTAGAGTACGAAGTGATGCGGGATGAAAGTGATACTTGTATTACTGTGTGTAACATGGAAAATATTGACCCCGTTGGTATTCACACCGGTGATTCCATCGTTGTCGCACCATCTCAAACGTTAACCGATGAAGAATATCACATGCTTCGCGGAGCCGCGTTAAAAATCATTTCTGCTTTAAAAGTCGTCGGAGGCTGTAACATTCAATTTGCCCTTGACCCTGAGAGTAAGCAATATTACGTCATTGAAGTCAACCCGCGCGTCAGTCGATCTTCCGCGCTTGCTTCTAAAGCAACGGGGTATCCGATAGCGAAAATGGCGGCAAAGCTTGCGATTGGGTATACGTTAAAAGAACTGAAAAACCCGTTAACTCAATCAACTTACGCAAGCTTTGAACCAGCATTAGATTACGTCGTCGTAAAATTCCCTCGCTGGCCGTTTGACAAATTTATGAAAGCAGATCGAAAGCTTGGAACGAAAATGAAGGCGACAGGTGAAGTAATGGCAATTGAGCGAACACTAGGTGCCGCCTTACAAAAAGCAGTTGAATCTTTGGAGTTAAAAACGATTGGTTATACTTTACCCAAATTAAAGGGAGTCGAAACCTCCGCATTGAAAGCGATGCTTGTTCAGCAAACGGATGAACGCTTTTTTATCATCATGGAGTTAATTCGTCGAGATGTATCCATTCGCGAAATCCATGACCAAACGAAAATCGATTTGTTTTTCTTATCCATTTTTCAACACCTAATACAACTAGAGAAGAAAATGATTAAGCAACCGCTAGCTCCTTCACTTTTATGGGAGTTGAAGAAAAATGGCTTTTCCGACTACGCCATTTCCAATTGGACGAATACGAGCGAACAGCACATTCGCTCATTGCGAAAAAAATGGGGGATTCAACCGGTCTTTAAAATGGTTGATACATGTGCTGCGGAGTTTGAAGCGAGAACGAACTATTTTTATTCCACATACGTAGGGGAAAATGAAGCACACTTCCAAGCGAATAAGAAAAAAGCACTCGTCATTGGCTCAGGGCCAATTCGAATTGGGCAAGGAGTTGAGTTTGATTACAGTGCCGTTCACTGTATCCAAACGCTGCAAAAATTAGGATACGAAGCGATTATGATTAACAACAATCCTGAGACCGTCAGCACGGATTATGAAACGGCCGATCGTCTCTACTTTGAACCATTAACGGTTGAACATATTGTAGCGGTTGTCGAAAACGAAGGGATTGATCTTGTCATTACCCAATTCGGTGGGCAGACAGCAATAAATTTAGTTGAAGCCTTACAAAAAGAAAATGTGCCGTTACTCGGTATGAATCAAGAAATGCTCGATCAGTTGGAAGACCGAGAGAAATTTTATCAGCTTTTAGATTCCGTCAATATTCCGCACGTAAAAGGAATAATGGCTTTTCATTTGGAAGACGCTCTTGAACAATCGAAAACATTACAATTCCCAATTCTTTTACGTCCATCTTATGTCATTGGTGGAAAAGGAATGGTGAAGGTCCATTCATTTGATGAACTTCAAACGTTATTAACTGACATGGAATCCGAACACTTTCCGATTTTACTAGATGAGTTTGTGACAGGAATGGAAGTAGAAATCGATCTTGTTGCAGATGGAAAAGACGTCTTCGTACCGGACGTGATGGAGCATATTGAGGGAGCTGGTGTTCATTCAGGTGATAGCTTTGCGTTTTTCCCAGCCCAATCTATCAACCAAGAACAAAAAGAAGCGATGTATAACTATGCGAAAAAAATTGTGCAAGCTCTCCAATATAAAGGCATTATGAATATTCAATTTTTAGTGAAAGGAAAGGACATTTTCGTCTTAGAAGTGAACCCACGGGCAAGTCGAACGGTTCCCGTTATAAGCAAACTTTCCAATGTGTCGCTCGTTGAAGTGGCGACAAAGGTATTAGCAGGTGCTTCGCTTTCGGATTGTATAACAGAAAAAGAAATGAATCCTTATGTTGCCGTGAAGTTCCCTGTCTTTTCATCACATGCGCTAACGGATGTTGACTTAAAGTTAGGGCCTGAAATGAAATCGACAGGAGAAGGAATGTGTATCGGTTTAACAGTTGAAGAGGCACTGAAAAAAGTATTTGCTCACTTACACCCAGTATCAGAAAACGGGATCTATGTTGAAGGGCAAAATGACGTTCCATTTGAACAATGGTTGAAGCATGAAGAGGCTACGGTCTATGTCAATAGTGAAAAAACGAAGGAGGCGGAACAAAAGCGTCGCCAAGCGATTGAAAAAGGTATCGCAGTACTAACCGAGGAAGAGACATATCGTGCGTTCTTGCAAAGCTTCGATGCAGAAGACGTCTCCCCAATAGCTCTACATGAACTTGTTAAGATTGAAAAAGGAGTGATGAACTCATGAAAATAAAAACGATCGGTAAAGATGTATTAAATCTTCATTCTTATACAACAGAAGACATTCACGACTTATTAAATGAGGCGTTACAGCTAAAGAAATCCCCTTATTCGGACCTTTTAAAAGGGAAGACGTTGGCGATGATTTTTGAAAAATCTTCAACGAGAACTCGTGTCTCTTTCGAAGTCGGCATGATTCAATTAGGTGGTCATGCGATTGATTTAAATGCGAATCAACTTCAGTTGGGGCGCGGTGAAACGGTTTCAGATACGGCAAAAGTTCTTTCTTCTTATGTGGACGCGATATTAATACGAACGACAAGTCATGAGCGTGTGAAGGAACTAGCTGAAAATGCTTCTGTTCCTGTTATTAACGGACTTTGTGACTTGTATCATCCATGTCAGGCGTTAGCTGATTTACTCACCATTCTTGAAGTGAAGGGGACGTTAGAAGGACTTCACGTCGCCTATGTAGGAGATGGGAACAACGTCGCGCATTCGTTAATGATGGCGTGTGCCAAAGTAGGCGTCGATATTTCGGTTGCGACACCTGTCGGCTTTGAACCAAATGAGCAAATTGTTCACCAAATTAAAGAAGTAGCTGAACAGACAGGCTCAACTGTTACGATTACTAACGACCCGATTCAAGCCGTCACCAACGTCGATGTCGTGTACACGGATGTATGGACGAGTATGGGACAGGAGGAAGAGGCAGAAGCGCGTAAAAACATCTTCCAACCGTATCAAGTGAATGCGGAACTTATGTCATATGCAAAAGCAGATGCTACCTTCCTTCATTGCTTACCAGCTCATCGTGGAGAAGAGGTAACGGCCGATGTAATCGACGGAGTGAACTCAGCCGTTTTCCAGCAAGCTGAAAACCGCCTTCACGCACAAAAAGCAATTTTAAAAATGTTATTGGCATAAAAAAGAAAAACCAGTGGAGCCAATCGGCCCCACTGGTTTTTTAAGCAAAAAGTAAAACTAAAATTCCGACAATCCAACAATAGTAAGAGAAATATTTTAAGTTTCCGCGTTCCATAATCCCCATGAACCATTTTAAAGCGAAATATGATAAAACGAAAGACGCGATAAAGGCAAGCGTTAACGGAACCCATTGGCTCGCTAAAGCTTGATTTTCTGCTAAATCACCGATGGCAAGTAATGTAGTTCCTAAGCTAACCGGTATGTACAATAGGAACGAAAAACGTAAAGCCGTTTCTTGTTTCATGCCTAGCCCAACTGCTGCAATAATCGTTGCACCAGAGCGGCTAATACCAGGAATTAAAGCAACAGCTTGAGCGAATCCGACAATCAACGCATCCTTCACTGTTAAATCCCCATCGTTTTTACGCCCTTTTAAATTGCGAATCAAATAAAGCGCAATCCCTGTTAAAATAAGCGTTGCTCCAACAATTTGCACCCCATCTTTTACAAGGCCTTCGATGAAATCACCGAACAACACGCCGATTAAACCAGCAGGAATCGTAGCAATGACTAAATACACAATAAAGAAAAAGTCACTTTTCTTTGCAGGATCTTTCGTTCCGATATACCCTAATCCATTCACAGTTAAACGGGCTAAATCCTTTCGATAAATCACGAGAACCGCTAACAACGAAGCGGCATTCATCAACACTTCAAACGATAGACCCGGAAGCTCAATCCCTAAAAAATACTGGGCCAAAACAAGATGACCACTCGATGAAATCGGAATCGGCTCGGTAAACCCTTGAAGCGCTCCTAAAAATAAATATTTTATGATTTCATATAATAAACTCATTGTTTCCACGAAGAAATCCTCCACTCATCAACATTCACTACTTCATTTAACTACATGTACCACATTCTGTAAAGGTGTATTTTAGCATGTAAACAGAATGTAATGGTCATAATAAACGAAGAAAACGTAAGGAGGGATTCTATGGGACAAGCTCATCAATTCAAACCAGGACAAAAAGCCCCGAACAACGGCGTGTACGTCGAAATAGGCGAAACCGGATCAATGGTTAAAAATCCGAAAAAAATCAAACTAAAAGCAGGAGACTCCTTCCCAGAAACATCAAACCACAATCGAATCTGGACATACCAACGAAAACCGTAAGAAGCTGGGGACAAACCCAGCTTCTTCTTTTTCTTTTGTACGAAAGCACGAGTGTTCGTGCATAGGGGAGAGGAAGTCTTGCATAGGGGAGCTTGCTCCGCGGCAAAGGGAAGTAGCTCGCGCATAGAGGGGAGGCCCGCGCGCATAGGGGGGGGTGCCCGCGCGCATAGAGGAGTAGTTCGCGCGCATAGAGGAGTAGTTCGCGCGCATAGAGGAGTAGTTCGCGCGCATAGAGGAGTAGTTCGCGCGCATAGAGGAGCCGCCCCCGCGCATAGGGTAGTTCGCGCGCATAGGGGAGTAGTTCGCGCGCATAGGGGAGTAGTTCGCGCGCATAGGGGAGTAGTTCGCGCGCATAGAGGAGAGTCCTGCGCGCATAGGGGAGTAGTTCGCGCGCATAGAGGAGAGTCCTGCGCGCATAGGGTAGTTCGCACGCATAGGTGGAGTGTAGCCGCGCATAGAGAAGCTGCCCGCGCGCATAGAGGAGCCGCCCCCGCGCATAGGAGAGTAGTCCCCGCGCATAGGAGAGTAGCCCGCGCGCATAGGAGAGTAGTTCGCGCGCATAGGAGAGTAGCCCGCGCGTATAGGAGAGTAGTTCGCGCGCATAGGCGCGCATAGGAGAGCAGTTCGCGCGCATAGGAGAATAGCCCGCGCGCATAGGAGAGTAGTCCCCGCGCATAGGAGGGTAGCTCGCGCGCATAGGAGAGTAGTTCGCGCGGCATAGAGAAGCTGCCCCACACATAGAGGCCCCTACCTGCGATTAAGACAAGTCATCGTTCATAAAAGAAAATCCCCCGTGCTTATACAAGTTGCCCACATCGAAAAGCAGATTCTCCAGTTCAATCTTCGTACGAAACTTTTCCTTCATTCATTCGTATTTTAAACAGGCAAATCGCTTTACAACTACATAAACGTGGCTATAATGATGATAAAAGGTCAAAGAAAGTCAAAACTCTCAATCATGCATACCTGATAAAAAGTGAGGGCAGCAAAATGGATTTCAATCAATGGACGGAGAAAATGCAATCAGCTTTTGTGGAAGGGCAGACGATTGCGAAAGAACATAGTCATCAGCAAATAGAGGATATTCATCTCCTAAAGGCACTCTTAAATCAGCCAGAAGGTTTGTTTCCTCGAATGGTGGAGCTGCTTGAGGTCTCTAGGAACGAATTGGAGCATGAGATTCATAAGCTTCTACAAAAAAAGCCGCAAGTTAGCGGGACTGGTGCAATGAATCAAGTCTTCCTATCAAAAGGACTGGAAGAAGTATTATTAAAAGCTCAAACCATTCAAAAAGAATGGGACGATCATTTTCTTTCAGTGGAGCATTTATTGCTTTCAATGGCACATGTAAAAAACCAAGATGGCTTTCGCTTGTTTCAAATGTTTCAACTTACAGAAGATAAATTGTTAACGGTTATTCATCAAATAAGGGGGAATCAACGGGTGGTTACGCAAAACCCAGAGGCAACTTATGAAGTGTTAAAGAAATATGGACGTGACTTAATTGAAGAGGTTAAAGCTGGGAAAGTTGATCCGGTTATTGGCCGTGATCAAGAGATTCGTCGCGTTATTCGGATTTTGTCACGTAAGACAAAAAATAACCCAGTTTTAATAGGAGAGCCGGGTGTTGGGAAAACGGCGATTGTCGAAGGTCTGGCTCAGCGAATTGTGCGGAAAGATGTACCAGAAGGGTTGAAAGATAAAACGATTTTTGCACTCGACATGAGTTCGCTTGTCGCTGGTGCAAAGTTTCGTGGAGAGTTTGAAGAACGGCTGCAAGCCGTTTTAAATGAAGTGAAGAAAAGTGACGGAAACATCATTTTATTTATTGATGAATTGCATACGATTGTTGGAGCTGGTAAAACAGAAGGCGCGATGGATGCCGGAAATATGTTAAAGCCGATGCTGGCAAGAGGAGAGCTTCATTGCATCGGGGCGACAACCATAGATGAGCATCGAAAATATATTGAAAAAGACCCTGCGTTAGAGCGCAGATTTCAACAAGTGTTAGTTAGTGAGCCGACAGTGGATGATACCATTTCCATTTTACGTGGGTTAAAAGAGCGATTTGAAATCCATCATGGTGTGAACATTCAAGACGCTGCTTTAGTGGCAGCTACGGAGTTATCTGATCGCTACATTACCGAACGGTTCTTACCAGATAAGGCCATTGACTTAGTCGATGAAGCATGTGCGATGATTCGTACGGAAATTGATTCAATGCCCGCAGAGTTAGATGAGATTATGCGTAAGCTTATGCAGTTAGAAGTAGAAGAAAAGGCGTTGAAAAATGAGTCAGATTTAGCAAGCCAGAGTCGATTAAATGAGCTAACAAAACTTGTGTCAGAGCTTCGGGAAAAGGCTGATGTAATGAAAGCGAAGTGGCTGCTTGAAAAGGAAGGGATTCAAAAAGTACAACAGCTTCGCGAGACGTTAGAAAAGGCGAGAAGAGATTTAGAAGAGGCAGAAAATCAATACGACTTAGATAAAGCGGCAGAATTACGTCATGGAAAGATTCCACAATTGGAAAAAGAGTTGGCTACTCTTGAAACACAAATGAATGAGAAACAAGAAGAGCAACGATTACTTCGTGAAGAGGTGACAGAAGAAGAGATTGCTCAAATCGTCGCCAAATGGACAGGCATTCCTGTATCCAAGCTTGTAGAAGGGGAAAGGGAGAAACTATTAAAGCTTGAATCGGTGTTAAAAGAGCGTGTCATTGGCCAAGATGAAGCTGTTGAACTCGTATCTGATGCGGTACTTCGTGCAAGGGCTGGTATTAAAGATCCGAACCGTCCGATTGGTTCCTTCCTCTTTTTAGGACCGACGGGTGTTGGGAAAACGGAGCTTGCGAAAACACTAGCAGAAACTCTATTTGATAGCGAAGACCATATGGTACGTATCGACATGAGTGAATACATGGAAAAACATGCGGTTTCGCGACTCATTGGGGCACCTCCAGGATATGTCGGCTATGAAGAAGGAGGACAACTAACAGAAGTTGTTCGTAAAAACCCGTATTCCGTCATCTTACTTGATGAGGTGGAAAAAGCGCATCCCGAAGTGTTTAATATTTTATTACAAATGCTTGATGACGGGAGAATTACCGATTCACAAGGACGCACCGTCGATTTTAAAAATGCGGTTATTATTATGACTTCTAATATTGGGTCTAGCTTTTTACTAGATGGGCTTAATGAGCAAGGAGAAATTGTAGACGAAGCGAGAAGTCAAGTAATGGAGCAATTAAAGCGTCATTTTCGTCCAGAGTTTTTAAATCGTATTGACGATATCGTGTTATTTAAGCCATTATCTATGCACGAAATGGAAAAAATCGTTGAAAAGCTTATGAAGGAATTACAAGACCGGTTAGCACATAAGCAAATGACTCTTACATTAACAGAAGATGCGAAAAAATTCATTGTAGAAAGTGGATTTGACCCTGTTTATGGGGCGCGACCTCTGAAGCGATATATTCAAAAACATGTCGAAACGATGCTTGCCCGGGGAATTATTGCGCAGGAAATTGTCGATTTTGATACCATTGAAATCGACGCTCAAGATGGAAAACTTGTCATAAAATCATAATGAAAAAGCAGATAGGAGAATGAGTTCTCCCATCTGCTTTTTTTTGTTACAGAAAGTTTAAGTTCAATAAAGAGTTCTCTTTACAGTTTTTTTGGCGTCTAGCTCCAAGCGTCATCAGCTCGGGTCGCTTCGGCCCTGCTGTGGCGACGGAAGCCTCCTCGCAGGTCCTAAAGCGCCCTTCGCCTAAGAACTTGCGCTTTTTCTGTGAAAATAAAAATTACCTATGAGCTGAATGATCGATCATGATAGGTAGATGGTAGAAAGAAAAAACCCCGGGGAGAATAAATTTTCATGTCCGGGGTGTGAGTGTAAAATCATGTATGTTTCTTACTCCGTGCTACTTCATCAATCGCTTGATCCATTTTAATCCGTCTTTAAAGTCAGGGTAACGAACTGGTAAATCAAATTTCGTCGTTTGGTGAAGGACGCTTTTGTGATGGGTAAATGTGTCAAAGCTTTTCTTCCCATGATACGACCCAATGCCACTATTCCCAACTCCTCCAAATGGAAGATAAGGGGTTGCGATGTGAAGAATGGTATCGTTCATTGCACCGCCCCCGAAGGAAGTTTCATGAATAATCCGTTGTTGGATGGCTTCGTTTGCTGTGAATGTATAGAGGGCAAGCGGTTTCGGTCTGTTTCGAATGGCCTCGATACACTCATCAATTTGCTGGAAGGTTAAAACTGGTAAAATCGGTCCGAAAATTTCATCTTCCATAACTGCATCGTCCCAAGAAATATGATCGAGAATGGTCGGGGCAATTGTTAGCGTTTCTTCGTTATAAGTTCCTCCGATGACAACGGAACCATTTGATAAAAAGGAAACGAGACGATCGAAATGGCGCTTGCTAACAATACGCGTATAATCATCGTTTTCAAGCGGATTCTTTCCATAAAACTTTTCAATATAATCACTTATTTTATCTAAAAGTGGTTGTTTAACCTTCTCGTGAACGAATAGATAATCAGGTGCAATACACGTTTGTCCGGCATTCAAAAATTTCCCCCATACAATGCGTCGTGCTGCTAGGTCGAGGTTAGCAGTTTCATCGACAATTACCGGGCTTTTCCCACCAAGCTCTAGTGTAACGGGTGTTAAGTTTTGAGCGGCAGCTTCCATCACAATTCGTCCGACTGGAACACTTCCTGTAAAGAAAATGTAATCAAAATTTTCTTTCAGCAGAGCTTGGGAAGTTTCGACTGCTCCTTCCACAACGGTAATATAAGTAGGGGGGAAGGTTTCATCTACAATTCTCTTTAGCAATTTTGAAACGGTGGGGGTTAATTCAGACGGCTTGATGACCGCTGTATTCCCTGCAATGATCGCTCCAATTAGAGGGGAAATTGCCAGTTGGAAAGGATAGTTCCATGGAGCGATGATTAAAACCGTTCCGTATGGCTCTTTGTAAATGACGCTTTTGGAACCGAAATGAGTAACAGGCGTTTTGACACGTTCAGGTTTTACCCATGATTTGGCGTGCTTGATCATAAAGGAGATTTCCTCTAACAGCACCCCAATCTCTGTCATGTATGCGTCTTTCTCCGATTTATTTAAATCTTTTTTTAAGGCAAAAAGGATTTCGTGTTCATATTTTTGTATGGCTTGTTTTAATTTTGTTAACTGATGGATTCGAAACGATAATGGTTTCGTTTCACCCGATAAGAAGTATTGTTTTTGTTCTTGTATAATGCGAGGAATGTCCATCGACTCACTCCTATTGTTTAAATGTTTAAATATATAAACATAATGACGGATGTTTAATTTTTTGTCAAACAAAAACCCTCTTGCACAATAAACAAGAGGGTTTTCGTTTCGACATGTCGAACCTGATTAATGATGTTCAATTGGTTCGTTTGGTAATAATTCTCCAATGATGAAAATGAGAACGGTTGCAACGACAGCAAGAACTGAAGATGTGCCGAACTCATATGTAGCGCCAATCATGGAAGAAACAACGTAGCTTGCCATGTTGACTAATAAAAATGCCCAAAATAACGTCATGACATATTTCATTTCGATTCACCTCTTTATACGGCTTTCCAATATATATTATCACACAAATTTTCGGTATGAAACGGCTAATTTTTTGATAAAAATGAAATAGTTATATAGGAAATAGGCGAAACACCAAACTTTGTATCGTTTTTATCATAAAGTAGTAAGGAATGAGAGAGTAACGAAAGGTGGTGGGAACATGGACGGTATTTCAGAGCGCTTTTTTCAAATAGAACAGGAATGGAATGTTGTGCACCTTCCGGAAAAGCCGAACGGATTCGGAGTGCTCATTATTGGAGATAAAAGTCACTACGTTGACGAAGATTCAAGCTTCTGGATTCAACATTACGGGAGGCGTCAATTGCTTCATTTATTAAGAGCAAGTGGCTATACCGTATTTTATTCCAACTTATATGGGCGACATTGGGGATCACCGAAAGCGACGATGCTTTCTAAGGAGTTGTACTATCTTGTTCAAAAGAAGGAGATTTTGAATAAGCGCATTCACATTATTGCAGAAGGAATGGGAGCGTTAACGGCTCTGCAATTGATGGAAATAATGGGGGATGACATTCGCTCGGTTTCCTTGTTAAACCCTTGTATTCAATTAAAAGAACAATTGCAATTGGAAAGAGAGAATAAATTCTTTTACAAACGAATGATACGTGAACTTTCAATCGCTTATGGTCTTGATGAAAAGGAGGTTGAAAAGCAAAGCTTTGCACAAATATCGAATTTTAAGTCGACAGTTCCTGTTCGAATCTGGCAAAAAATGTACGGAAGTCCTTACACCTACCAACTCCATAGTAAAGTATATGAGGAATACCGAACAGACATACACTCACCTATCCAACTCACTTTTTACCTTCCCGAAAATGCAACGCGCGTCTATCAAATGATGATGAATTATTTGCGAAGCCATGAGCGAATTTTATAGGAATGACTAATTTGAGTGTTCGGGGCATACGATACTATATCGAACATTCATCGCACGAATCCGTAAAGGAGGCTTCACATTGGAAAGTGTTTTAATTATTGGTGCACAACAATTCATTGGGTTTCATTTATGTAGTCACTTTTTAGAGGAAGGTTATTCTGTTGATGGGGTTTTCTTTGAACCTTCTCAGCCGTTTTACCATAAATGGGTCGAGGAAGAAATGTTATGGCTCGGACGAAACGCTCAATTATCGATATGGACGAAAGAAGATTTAATGGAAAAAGCTGATGTTTCAACATATGATTCCATTTATTTTTGTCATTACGATCCGCATGATCCAGAGTGGCCGAAAGATTGGGCACAAGAGCGAACGGTGTTGGAGAGGGTCTGGAATGTTTTAAAAGAAGCTGCTTGCCCCGTTTTCTTATTGTCATCTATTAATGTTTTCGGGCTCGACCAAGAGAAGATTACAGATGAAGTTAAACCTCGTCCATCGACCGAAAAAGGGGACTTTTACCTTCAAGTTGAAAAGTGGTGGACGAAACATGTAGTCCAATCGGCAAAATCCGTTATTGTTCGGATTCCGACTGTTTTTGGTCCATGGCAGCCACCGGGGCAATGGATGACAGATGAAATACTGAAGCAGTTCACAAATGAACCGATTCCAACGATAGAAAAAGAACCGATTCGCGATCTTCTTTACATTGAAGATGTGATGGAAGCGATAATGGAATTAAGTCGAGATGTGTCTAATTCTTCTTCAATTGTTCATTTTGTATCCAATCAGTTTTTAAAAAAATTGCCCGACTCCGTTTCATTTCGTATAAAACCAATCGACTTGCAACTAAAAAATCGACTCGTTATTGATCAAAAAAAAGAGTGGCAGCAATGTTATGATGAACAGCGAAATTTTATACAACGGTTCAATCCCTACTTGGAAAACTCGAATAAATAACTTGTAGGGAAGGATATTATGAGGATAAAATAGAATGTGAAATGCATAAAACGATTTTATCGAATGTTTTTAAGTATATAAGAGTAATTATTACTATTACTTAATAACATGTAGATAATAGGAGGACTCGAACGGTTCACAACTAGTTGCTGCGGTCTTTTCGTTTGAGCCCTTTGTGAAGGAGTTGCGAACGATGTACAACAAAATGGGAATCATTCTAATCCTCATTATTTCTTTCTTGGCAGGTTGTGGACAGGCCTCCCCGAATGAAAAGTTTGATAAAGTTGGATTGCTTGTCCCTGATACCATTAACGATCAAGTGTGGGGAACAAAAGGATACAAAGGATTGCTCAAAATACAATCAGAATTAAACGTGGATGTTTTTTATAAAGAAGGGATGAATAACGAGCTTGCTGTCAAACAAGCGGTTGAAGAATTTGCCGAAAAGGGTGTGGACTTAATTTTTGGTCATGGGAATGAGTATCAACCCTTTTTCCGAGCATTACATGAAGAATACCCGGACATACATTTCGTCTTTTTTAACGGAGATGCAAAAGGTGACAATGTGACAAGCTTGAATTTTAAGTCTCATGCGATGGGCTTTTTTGCCGGAATGGTGGCAGCTCATATGTCAAACAGCGACCGAATTGGAATTATTGCTGCGTTTGAATGGCAGCCAGAAGTGGAAGGTTTTTACCAAGGGGCGAAATTCGAAAACCCTGATATAAATGTAAAGATTCATTATACACAGTCTTGGGGAGACGAAAAAATCGCCTTTCAATACTTAGATGAACTGATGAACGAGCAAGTTGACGTTGTCTACCCAGCTGGTGATGGCTACAACGTACCGGTAATCAAGCGACTAAAAGATAACGGGTTATATGCCATCGGATATATTTCTGATCAAGCAGATTTAGGTCAACAGACGGTCCTTACAAGCACAGTCCAACACGTCGATTTGTTGTATTTATTAGTTGCAGAACGTTTTCAAAATGGTGAGTTAGAAAGTGGTAACTTATCCTTTGACTTTGATGAAGGTGTCATCAAACTTGGGAAATTCAGTCCACTAGTTGACAAAGAATACCAAGAACAAATACAATCACATATTGAAACGTACAAGCAAACAGGAAAATTACCGAACGAATAAGGAGAGAAGTCACATGGAACAACATCCAAAGACATTACAATTTATGCAAATTGCCATGAATTACTTACCAGAAGCAAAAGCTCAACTAGATGAACTTGGATTAGAATTGAATCCTGAACAACTTCAACCAATGATTACATTACTAACAAAAGTAATGGCAGAAGCGTACGAGCTTGGCAAAGAAGAAGCGCAAGGGTAAGGACCAAAACGGACCTAGAGAATCCTCATTGATTCTTTAGGTCTTTTTTGTTGTTCAGAAAGTTTAAGTTCAATATCCCAGTTTCCCTACTTCCATAAAATAACAATTTCTACTATACAAAACTTAGCTCCGGAAAGAAATTGTTTATTATCTTCCAATTATTTACTTATAATAAAACTAAGAATCGCTTAGTTTGGGGGGATAATGTGAATAAACAAATGAATGTAAGCATTTCAATGTTTTTTGTGCTCGGGACCATTTTGTTCTTTTTACTAACTCTTTTCTCAGGCGTAATTGTCCCAATATCTTTTGTTAGGACTGGGATAATCTGTGGACTACTTCTTTCACTACTTTTCGCTTTCATGAGTGAAAAAGGTAGATGGAGAAATGTTTTAATCTCAACCAATCTATTCCTCGCCCTTTTGTACCTTATGTCTGTAGAGGTTTTTCGAATTTTATTTCAAGGAAACGGTTTTTAATCATACGTTAAAGCTTTCGGGAATCGTTCATTGTTTAAGAGGGTATTTCATTTCCTATAAATTTATTTTTTTCTTAATAAAATCGACAATTGGAGAAAATTCTTTTAATAACGGCTTTAAGTCATCAATGGAAGTCATAACGTCATCAATTTGCGCCATTAATTGCGTGTAGTCAAAATCCCCGACCTTTTCTTGCTCTTTTGTTTCTTCACGGACCATTGGTTTACCAAACATAAAGGCATCGAAGAATTCGGATCCTTTTTTCGGGGCCTCTTGTTTTATTTCAACTTTTTCGTTCTCTTCCATGTTGGTGCACCTACCTTTCTAGCGTTTTTCCAACTTGTGTTTTGGCAATCTTGTTATAATGTATGAACGTATGGATTAGTGTGAGTAGACCGTTGTCCTAGAAAACAAATATATTGATTACGGAAAGAAAATACGTTAAAATTAGTACCAAGTCATAATATTTGATGTTAATATTTCATACCGTATTTTAAAGCTACGTTTTATTTCCAAAATGTAGGTTTCATTTTATAATAAAGGAGATGCGCATAATGAAGGCTGGAGTAATTGGAATCGGTCGTTATGCACCTGAGAATGTCGTTACAAATAAAGATTTAGAAAAAGTAATGGATACTTCTGATGAATGGATTCGTACGCGAACGGGGATTGAAGAACGTCGCCTTGCGCCGGATGGTATTGATACATCGGACTTAGGGTATAAAGCGGCGCAAGAAGCCATTAAAGATGCGGGCATTACGCCTGAAGAAATCGACATGATCTTAGTGGCGACTGTCACACCCGATCAACCATTCCCATCTGTTGCATGCATGCTTCAAGAAAAACTTGGTGCGACAAAAGCAGCGGCAATGGATATTAGTGCGGCTTGTGCTGGATTTATGTACGGCATGGTTACCGCGAAGCAATTCATTGAGTCAGGAGCTTATAAAAATATCCTCATCGTAGGAGTTGAGAAGCTTTCAAAAATATTAAATTGGGACGACCGTACGACAGCTGTGTTATTCGGTGATGGTGCAGGTGCCGTTGTAATGGGACCAGTAAGCGAAGGAAAAGGAATTCTATCCTTCGAGCTTGGGGCTGATGGCACGGGAGGAAAACATCTATACCAAGACGAATATGTCATTATGAACGGACGTGAAGTCTTTAAATTTGCTGTTCGTCAAATGGGGGAATCAAGCATTAATGTGTTAGAAAAGGCTGGATTGTCCAAAGATGATGTCGACTTCCTTATTCCACACCAAGCGAATATTCGCATTATGGAATCAGCTCGCCAACGTTTAGAGCTTCCGGAAGAGAAGATGTCTAAAACGGTTCATAAGTACGGAAACACTTCTGCAGCGTCCATCCCAATCTCTTTATACGAAGAGGTGAAGGCTGGGAAGATCAAAGATGGTGACCTTGTGGTTATGGTTGGCTTTGGTGGCGGCCTAACATGGGGAGCCATTGCGCTTAGATGGGGCAAATAACCTTAAACTGATACGCAAATTGATTTAACAATCCATATTAAGGTGAGGTGCAACGTTCATGTCAAAACGTAGAGTAGTAGTAACAGGTCTTGGGGCCGTAACCCCAATTGGATTAGATGCAAAAACATCATGGGAAAACGCGTTAAAAGGTGTATCTGGAATTGGAGAATTAACACGTGTAAACAAGGATGATTATCCGGCTAAAGTGGCCGCAGAAATTAATGACTTCAATCCTGAAAACTTCATGGATAAAAAAGAAGCTCGCAAAATGGATCGCTTCACACAATACGCTTTAGCATCTTCAATGATGGCTGTGAAAGACGCAAACTTAGAAATTACAGACGAGAATGCGCATCGTGTTGGTGTTTGGATTGGTTCTGGAATCGGTGGCATGGAAACGTTCGAACAACAATTTGAAACGTTCTTAAATAAAGGTGCACGCCGTGTAAGTCCGTTCTTCGTACCAATGATGATTCCAGATATGGCAACCGGGCAAGTATCCATCGCTCTTGGTGCAAAAGGGGTAAACTCTTGTACGGTAACAGCTTGTGCAACTGGTACAAACTCCATTGGTGACGCCTATAAAGCGATTGAGCGTGGCGATGCTGACGTTATGATTACAGGTGGTTCAGAAGCGCCATTAACGAAAATGTCCTTCGCTGGATTCAGTTCTGCAAAAGCGTTAACGACAAATCCAGATCCAAAAACAGCGAGCCGTCCATTCGATCAAAACCGCGACGGATTTGTAATGGGTGAAGGTGCCGGAATTTTAGTGTTGGAAGAGCTTGAACATGCGTTAGCTCGCGGAGCGCATATTTATGCTGAAATCGTTGGATACGGTTCAACAGGTGATGCGCATCACATTACAGCACCAGCTCCAGGCGGAGAAGGTGGTGCACGTGCGATGAAAATGGCGATTGAAAATGCTGGTTTAAAACCAGAAGATGTTGACTACATTAACGCGCACGGTACAAGTACGGAATACAACGATAAATATGAAACAGCTGCCATTAAAGAAGTGTTTGGTGAGCATGCTTACAACCTTACAGTTAGTTCAACGAAGTCGATGACTGGACACCTTCTAGGTGCAGCTGGTGGTGTGGAAGCTATCTTTACGGTAATGTCTATTAAAGATGGAATCATCCCGCCAACCATCAATTACGAAACACCAGACCCAGACTGTGACTTAGACTATGCGCCAAATGAAGCGAAGAAAAAAGACGTTCGTGTAGCGATGAGTAACTCTCTAGGTTTCGGTGGTCATAACGCTACTATCGTATTTAAACGTTACGAATAATAATCAAAACCGCTTTACCCTAAAGGTAAGGCGGTTTTTTGTTTTTGTTACAGAAAGTTTAAGTTCAATAAAGTGTTAAAGTATTTTCTTTACCGTTTTTTGGTAGCGCCATCAGCTCGGGTCGCTTCGGCCCTGCTGTGGCGACGGAAGCCTCCTCGCAGGTCCTCCAGCGCCCTTCGCCTAAGGACTTGCGCTTTTCTTATCCAGAATTAGAATCGTAACGTTTCCATTCCTCATCCGTCTATTTTTTTGAGAGGAGTGGACGATGTTGAAAAAGCTATTCTTATTTGTATTATTGATGGTAACCGCTGCATGTTCACAATTCAAAGAAGAAGAGTGGATTGGTATACGTGGGACAATCCAATCCATCGATGGGAATGAGATTCACGTAGTAGGAGAGATTGAAGAAGATACAGATTATGATAATGCCTTCGTCACGATAACAGATGACACACTCATTGAAACTAAGGATTCCGAAACGCAATTGGATAACGAAGAATTAAAAGAAGGAAACCTAGTTGAAGTCATCTTTGAAGGAGGCGTTCAAGAGTCTTATCCAGTACAAGGTTCGGCCAAAGTGGTTCGCATATTAGAATAACTATTTTTACGAAGCGTCTGATAGAAGGCGCTTTTTTCATTCCTAACTAAGCTTTTTGTTCGATTTGTCCCATTGATCGGGAACATCGCCCAAGTGAAGTGGAGCATCGCCCAAATGAAGTGGAGCATCGCCCGAGTGAAGTGGGGCATGCCCAAGAGGAGTGGAGCGGCCGCCCGAGTGAAGTGGAGCGCCGCCCAAGTGAAGTGGAGCATCGCCCAAGTGAAGTGGAGTACCGCCCAAATGAAGTGGAGCATCGCCCGAGTGAAGAGTGGAACCGCCCAAGAGGAGTGGAGCATCGCCCGAGTGAAGTGGAGCATCGCCCAAGAAGGAGAGAGCATCGCACATGTGAAGAGCGTCATCTCCCAAGTAACCAACAAATTCATCCTCACATAAAATACGTTTGAAGTGAGGTGAAAAGTGTGGGTGTAATCCTTACAAAGGACTGGCTCCAAAAAGAGACAAATCCGATCAAAATATGTTCAAAGTTAAAAGGCTATTTTCCGCCGTTACCTGCAGAAGCGATTCATCAACATCTCGTTCGGTTTGGAATGGCACGGTCCATCCGGAAAAATACAGTAAAACAAATGATTGAAAAGAAACTGTGGGAGAAAGTGGAACGAATTTATAGGACGTTAAAAAAAGAATGGAAGGGACCTGATATTCCGATTTTTATTTTTCCTGTGGAAGCGTCAAATGGGATATTGTCTGTCGATTTTAACGGAAGGTCTGGTCTTTCATTTTCTGATAAGTTGTTTTTATTTTTGTCACCGACTGTGACTGAAAAGGCGCTTGAAGCGGTATTGATGCATGAATATCATCATGTTTGCCGCCTTTATCATCATGATAAAGATGAAGAGGAATACACATTACTTGACACCATCATTTTAGAGGGACTAGCGGAATATGTTGTTCAAGAACGGTTGGGAGAGGATGCATTAACCCATTGGATGACGAAATATCCGCCAAGTCAGCTAAGGCGATGGTGGGAGAAGTGGGTAAAGGACGACCAAAACATAAAGCTGGATGAAGAGAAGTATATTCAAATCTTGTATGGGAAGGGCTTTTATCCGAATATGCTTGGGTATGCACTCGGGTATGAAATGGTGAAAACGTTTTATCAAAAAAACAAAAGAGCCATCGCAGATACCTTCACTATAAGTGCTAAAACGATTGCGCAAACCTATGAAACACAGGGCGATTCTTAACCTGTGTTTTACTACTTTTAAAGGGGAAAGCATGTAAGTGTACAACAAATTGTAACAAAATTTGGACAATGTTGTTGATTTTAGTAGACGGTTGTAATATTATTCTAATAAAGATGTAAAATTAAGAAAATTTGTAATATTCGATTTGTTAAGGTGGTGTCTAGTAGACAGATGACAACCCTATTGGAAGTGAAGAATTTAAAAACATCTTTTTTCAAAAAAAAGAATGAAGTGAAAGCAGTAGATGGTGTCGATATCGTCATTAAAAAGGGAGAGACGGTTGCTCTTGTAGGAGAGTCTGGATCAGGAAAAAGCATCACGTCCCTATCCATCATGGGACTAGTTCCTACTCCAGGAGGAAAAATTGTCGGTGGACAGATTTTGTTGGAGGGGAAGGATTTAACTACGCTAAGCGAAAAGGAAATGTGCCGCATTCGTGGCAATGAAATATCGATGATTTTCCAAGAACCGATGACGTCCTTAAATCCGGTCTTAACGATTGGTGAACAAATAACGGAGGTTATTATTTATCACCAGAAGCTTTCCAAAAAAGAGGCGGAGCAAAAAGCGATTGAACTATTAAAGCTTGTTGGCTTCTCCCGAGCAGATGAAATCATTCATGAATATCCACATCGATTATCTGGTGGAATGAGGCAACGTGTCATGATTGCAATGGCGATGAGCTGTAATCCGAAGCTACTCATTGCAGATGAGCCGACAACAGCCCTTGATGTGACAATTCAAGCGCAAATTCTAGAGTTAATGAAAGGATTAAGCGATCAGTTTGATACGTCTATTCTTCTCATTACTCATGATTTAGGAGTTGTGTCAGAAGTAGCTGAGCGCGTCGTCGTTATGTATTGTGGACAAGTTGTAGAAGAAGCGCATGTCGACGATTTGTTTGATGAACCGCTTCACCCATATACGGAAGGGCTTATCCAATCGATTCCGAGCATCGAAGGGGAAATTGAACGACTACAAAATATTGAAGGCAACGTTCCAACACCCGACCAACTACCGAAAGGATGTCGCTTTGCTCCCCGTTGCTCCAAAGCATTTGGCCGCTGCTTTGAAGAAGCACCTCAGTTAATTGAAAAAGATGGACGAGCTGTCCGTTGTTTTTTACATGAAGGTAAGGAGAATGAGAAACATGAAAATTACCATTCAATCTAAAGAAGAGACGCAAAAACGGCGGGACCGTGAAACCATACTTGAAGTTCAAAATCTAAAAAAATATTTCCCAATTAAATCTGGTGTTTTGCAACGAACATCGGGGTATATAAAAGCGGTGGATGGCATCGATTTATCCATTTATAAAGGGGAAACAATCGGCATTGTTGGAGAGTCTGGCTGTGGAAAATCAACGTTTGGTCGTACCATCATTCGCCTATACGAACCGACAGAAGGACAGATTCTTTTTAAAGGGCAAAACATCAGTCATTTAAGTGAAGCAGAATTACGTAAAAACGTCCGCAAAAATATTCAAATGATCTTCCAAGACCCTTACGCATCTTTGAATCCTCGTAAAACACTCAAAAGTATCATCCAAGAACCGATACAAACACATCGACTATATAGCGGGAAAGAAAGAACTGAAAAAATACAAGAGCTTTTAGAGAAGGTGGGCTTAAGCGGTACCTATATGAATCGCTATCCACATGAATTTTCTGGTGGGCAGCGCCAGCGTATTGGAATCGCCCGTGCTTTAGCGTTAAATCCTGACGTCATTATTGCTGATGAAGCTGTATCTGCCTTGGATGTTTCCATACAAGCGCAAATCATTAACTTAATGCAAGATTTACAAGCTGAATTCGACTTAACGTACGTATTTATCTCACACGATTTAAGTGTCGTTCGTCACATTAGCGACCGTGTCGGTGTGCTGTATTTAGGCAAGATGATGGAGATTGCGCCGAAGCATTCTTTATTTGAAGAACCGCTTCACCCATATTCACAAGCACTTTTATCAGCAGTCCCAGTTCCGAGAAAAAGAGGACAGAAGAAGCGTGAACGAATTCTATTAAAAGGGGAATTGCCAAGTCCAAGCAATCCACCGTCAGGCTGTGTGTTCCATACGAGATGCCCAATGGCAACGGATCAATGTAAAGTAGAAAAACCAGCTTTTAAAGAGGCAAAACCGAATCATTTCGTTGCCTGTCATCTATATTAATTTCAATTTATATCATTCTAGTAGGAATTTTTACACCGTAAAGGAGGTGAGGCTTATACATAGGAAGTGATACAGGAGATGTTCAAAAGAAAAAATTAAAGGGGGATTATGATGAAATCAAAAAAGTCACTTTGGTTATTTTTGGCGCTCATGCTCGCGTTTGGTATCTTTTTAGGAGCTTGTTCAGGCAGCCAAACATCAAATGAAGGAAGTAGTTCCAATGAAAATACAGAAGGAGAAACAACAGAATCAACTGAGCCACAAGATGGTGGAGATTTGATCGTTGGTTCAACAGGTTCTCCGACGTTATTTAACCCATTGTATTCAACGGATACAGCGAGTTCTGATATTGAAGGGTTTATTTTTGACGGGTTAGTATCGAGTGATACAGAGTTTAACCCAACGTTACATTTAGCGGAAAGTATTAATGAATCAGAAGATGGTTTAACGTATACCGTTAAGGTGAAAGAAGGCGTGAAGTGGCATGATGGCGAAGAATTAACAGCCGATGACGTTGTTTTTACGTACAATGTTCCACTTAGCCCAGATTATAACGGTGAACGTGGTTCCAACTTTGACATGATTGAAAGTGTCACAAAAGTGGATGACTACACTGTCGAGTTTAAATTAAAAGAGAAAAATGCCTCTTTCTATCCAATTACATTAAGCTATTACATTTTACCTGAGCACATTTTAGGTGACGTTCCGATTGCTGAACTTGGAGAGCATGAATTCAATACGAAAAATCCAATCGGTACAGGTGCATTCAAGTTTGAAGAATGGAAGGATGGCCAATACGTAAAAGTAGTAGCGAATGATGATTACTTCTTAGGTAGACCTCATTTAGATTCCATCACATACAAAATTGTTCCTGATATGGATGCGTTATTAGCGCAATTACAAGCTGGTGATGTTCACTACGTACCAGGCATTCCAGCAACAGATGTTGAAACGGTTCAATCTTTCAGCGGCGTGAAGCTAGAATCCGGTCTTGATTTAGCGTATACGTATATCGGCTGGAATCAAAAAAATGAAATGTTCCAAGATAAAAAAGTTCGTCAAGCTTTAACGATGGCGATTGATCGTCAATCCATCGTGGATAGCATTTTAAACGGTGAAGGCGAAGTAGCACACGTACCAGAAAGTCCACTTTCTTGGGCTTATAGCGATGATGTCACAAAGTTTGACTATGATCCTGAAAAAGCTAAAGAGTTATTAAAAGAAGCAGGCTGGGAAGATACGGATGGAGATGGAATTCTTGATAAAGACGGGAAAAAATTCTCCTTCAACATCAAAACGAACCAAGGGAACAAAGTCCGTGAAGATATTTCTGTAGTTGTCCAGCAACAATTAGCGGAAATTGGAATCGAAGTGAAGCCAGAAATTATTGAGTGGAGTGCGTTCATTGAACAAGTTACTGCACCTAATTGGAACTACGATGCGGTAATTTTAGGTTGGTCACTATCCACATTCCCAGACCAATATGATATCTTCCACTCTAGCCAAATGGAAGAAGGGTTAAACTTCGTATGGTGGAGCAACGAAAAGGCGGATCAATTAATGGTTGATGCGCGTAAGATTTTAGATCGTGACGAATTTAAAGAAGCATACAAAGAAATTTACTCCCTTATCGCTGATGAGCAACCGTACACATTCTTGTACTATCCAATTGGATACAAAGCGTTACCAGAGAACTTAGAAGGATTTACAAACCATGCGAAAGACGATTTCTATAAAGTGAACGAATGGTGGCTCAAGCAATAATTGTGAAAATGGGGAAGGGATTCGTTCCCTTCCCTTTTTAAAGGAGAATACGAGAAAAGTAGGTGATATTGAATGGTTACATATATCATTCGGCGCACATTAGCGGCCATTCCATTACTGTTCGGGATATCGATTATTTCTTTTGCGATTATTCGTCTTGCCCCGGGAGACCCAACGTCGCTACTGATGGATCCAACGATTAGTGGGGCAGATAAAGAGAAATTTATGGAAAAATACGGACTGAATGACCCAATTTATATTCAATATTTCAAATGGCTTGGTTCGTTTTTACAAGGAGATTTCGGTACTTCTTTAATTCGTAAAGGTGTACCGGTAAGTGAAATGATCATGAATCGATTGCCGAATACACTATTACTCATGATTACGTCAACATTTATTGCCATTATCATTTCCATTCCAATCGGAATTTTGCAAGCTTCTAGACCTTATACGAGATTGGATTACTCCGTTACAACATTATCATTTTTAGGGCTTGCAACACCAAACTTTTGGCTTGGATTAATGTTAATTATGGCGTTTGCCGTTCATTTAGGATGGTTTCCAACAGGCGGTGTTGCCACATTGAATGCTGACTTTAGTATTTGGGATCGTCTACATCATCTTATTTTACCTGGTTTTGTCCTTGCAACCGCGGACATGGCCGGTCTGACACGCTATATGCGATCGAGCATGCTTGAAGTGTTGAAGCAAGATTATATGCGAACAGCACGAGCGAAAGGTTTTAAGGAATCAAAAGTTATTATGAAGCATGGAGTCAGAAACGGATTAATTCCGGTTATTACAATCTTCGGTTTAATGTTACCTACCTTTATTGGTGGCGCTGTCATTGTGGAAAAAGTATTTGCGTGGCCAGGGATTGGATTGCTTTTCATTGATTCAGCCTTCCAACGAGACTATCCCGTTTTAATGGCATTAACGATGATTTCGTCTGTCTTCGTCGTGCTAGGGAATTTAATAGCGGATATCTTATACGCATTAATCGACCCTCGAATTGAGTACAAGTAAGGAGGTAAACCGATGACTCAGCCGAAATTAGCTCCCAATAACCTTCACATGCAGCCCATCTCAGAAAAACGAGAAAGTATATGGAAAATTTATGGACAAAAGTTTTTGCGGAACAAACTGGCGGTATTCGGTGCTGCTTTTTTGCTCATGATTATTTCCCTTGCCATTTTAGCACCGGTCATCACCCCGTATTCACCTGAAAAAATTGATTTGCTCAATAAATTACAGCCTCCAAGCAAGGAGCATTGGCTCGGAACAGATGAATTTGGGCGTGATTTGTTAACACGTTTACTATACGGTGGTCGTGTATCTTTAATGGTCGGTTTCCTATCTGTTTTAGGTGCGATTACGATCGGTACAGCGATTGGGGCATTAGCCGGTTACTTCGGAGGAGCACTTGATGCTATTTTAATGCGATTTGTAGACATCATGCTTTCCATTCCGAGCATCTTCCTTCTCATTACGTTGACGACTATTTTCCAGCCAGGAGTGGACAAGCTTATTCTCATTTTTGCTTTAACTGGTTGGATGGGAACGGCACGTCTCGTTCGAGGAGAGTTTTTATCACTTCGCTCCCGTGAATTCGTACTCGCTTCTCGAACGATTGGAACGAGCAACGGGAAAATTATTTTTTCACACATTCTACCGAATGCGATGGCACCAATTATCGTGTCGGCGACGTTAAACGTAGGGTCTGTCATCTTAGCTGAAAGTGCATTAAGTTATTTAGGTTTAGGTATTCAACCGCCGACAGCTAGCTGGGGCAACATGCTTCAAAATGCTCAAAACTTTACGATTCTATTGAAGGCATGGTGGTACCCACTATTCCCAGGGTTAATGATCTTAATGACGGTTCTATGCTTTAACTTTATTGGAGATGCTCTTCGAGACGCACTCGATCCAAAAGTGAATGACTAACCGAGGAGATCAGACTCCAGTGATGAGTCTGATTTTTCTTTTGGCTCTTTTCTGAAGGATTGTGTATTTGTGTGTATAAAATCCATTGTTGAGAATCGTTTTTCCTCTTTATAAAGGAGCGTAGCGCAATGTCCAGTATTCCTTTTAAAGATGTCTGAAAAAGCAACAATCTATACGCCTATACGAAAACAGTCTTCTTAAACGTTTAACAGACTTCTACCTAAGTCTTACTGTTTCTCACATAATGTTGAATGCACATACATAGAAATGATTAAGAGGACTCGTCCCATTGGATTGAGTAAGGGGATAGGTGGTCTAAGATGGTGATTCGTGCCTTTTTGTATATAACGGGATTTGGTCTAACGATTGCAGGTGGTGTTTGTTGCATAGCATATTTAAATATGATGACATGGGGAAATACGTTTTTAGACTATCTTCTTTTTATTGCAAAGCGTCCTGAATGCTACCTCGTGTTGATTGGATTTTTAATGATTACGCTCAGTGTCATGTATCCAAATCGCAACGAAGACATTACGTGAAGTTCATAAAAATATTGCTAAAGTAGAAGATTATGGAATAAAATTGGCAACTCCTGTTCATAATGAATGACAAACAGATTTGAAGTGAGGGGTCAAAGATGTTGTTTCTTCATGATGTATGGGTGAATTGGTTTGAAGGTGAAGAGAATGGATACAATGTATGCCATTTTCACGAATGGCGAAAAGATGACAGCGTGGAGTTGTTAGACCAAGTTCCATTAGTAAAAGTTGAATCGGACTTATTCCATTATATTGAAAATGATTTGCGCGATTTACCTCAACAGCTATTGAAAGACGTGTATCAGAAATCGTATTGTCGTAAAAATCATGAACGGATTCAACTCGATTATTGTTTTGTCGTTACAGACGGAATTGGCATTTTGGCGGTTGATACAATCGGATATACGATGCCGATTCGAAAAAGCCGTTTAATTCCAAGACAAGAGCAGCTTGTATATGAAATGGTGAAGGATGTAGAAAATGAAAAATATGAGTTTTACGCAAATCCTGTACAACAAGAAAAGAACTATCACATCTTATCTTTAAATCCGAAATATATGAGTGGCTTGACACGGAAAGAAAGGCAGTTAAAACAGTTGTTATTTATGGCACTTGACCAGCTTCAATCAACGAGAAATTCGGCGGAAATCAAATACTGGTACACGGAATGGAATCCGCATATGTACGAAAAGATTAAACATCTAGACTTTGATGAACTGTGGGACAAGCTTTATGATGAACTTGTAGACGGATGGTCTCCAAAGCATTTGCATTTATGTGAAGGATTAATAAAGGGACAACCTTTTTTTGAAAAGCTTTGGGACATGGAACACGAATCAAAAGTGAATTAAAGATTGGGCATCATCGACCTTCGATGATGCCCTATTTCATTTAACGGCGCTTTTTACGCCCAAGTCCCATTGCATTTTCCATTTTCTTTAACATTTTGCTTGCAACGAAGTTCGCTTTTTCAGCACCACGATCTAAAATCTCATCTAGCTCATCTGAATTCATTAACTGATGGTATTTTTCTTGAAGTGGAGCTAATGCATTCACTACAACTTCAGCTAAGTCAGCTTTAAACTCCCCGTATCCTTTTCCTTCATATTTCGCTTCTAATTCTTCAATTGAAATGTTTCCCAAAATTGAATAGATGGAAAGAAGATTTGATACACCCGGTTTGTTTTCTTTGTCGTAACGTACGATTCCTTCAGAATCTGTTACGGCACTCTTAATTTTCTTCTCGATTTGTTTCGGTTCATCTAATAGTGAAATGAACGCTTTTTGGTTCGGATCCGATTTACTCATTTTCTTCGTCGGATCTTGAAGGGACATAATACGAGCCCCGACTTTTGGAATACGTACTTCAGGAATTGTAAAGATATCATTGTATTTTTTATTAAAGCGCTCGGCTAGGTCACGCGTTAATTCTAAATGCTGCTTTTGATCTTCGCCAACAGGCACAATATCCGTGTTGTAAAGTAAAATATCGGCTGCCATTAATGGAGGATACGTTAATAAACCAGCGGATACGGCTTCTTTTCCTGCTGATTTATCTTTAAATTGTGTCATGCGCTCTAATTCTCCAATGTAAGAAACACATTGTAAAATCCATCCAGCTTGCGCGTGCGCTGGTACTTCAGACTGGACGAAAATCGTAGACTTCTCAGGGTCAATTCCAGCTGCTATGTATAATGCAGCAAGGCTTTTAATATTTTGACGAAGCGCTAATCGGTCTTGCGGAACCGTAATCGCATGTTGATCGACAACGCAAAAATAACAATTGTAATCATCTTGTAGCTCAACGAATTGCTTCATTGCCCCGATATAGTTCCCGAGTGTTAATGTACCGCTCGGTTGAATACCTGAAAAAATCGTTTTCATATTGCTCATCTCCTTAAAAATTTTTGCCAATACAAAAAGGCCCATTCGACCGGTTAGGGACGAATGGACCGTGGTGCCACCCTATTTATTTCTTCAAAATAAAGAAATCACTTTACCCTTTTAACGCAAGGGGAACGTTAGCGCCTACTAAACCAAATCGTTCAACGCCAATGCTAGAAGTCCATTCCGTAACGGTCAGGGCTTGTTTCCACCAACCACAAACTCTCTACAACCTGCTTACGTTACGTACTACTCTTCATCAATGCACAAATATTTTTCTTGTATATTTAATATGCCTAAAGATTACAATAAAAAAAAACATTTTGCAAGTGAATCATTTTTCAGTATAATGAATCCATGTATTTTTTTAAATTGATTGAAAATACAGCTTTTTGCGTATTTGGAGAAATTTGTAGAAAAATTATTTCGGGTGATGTACTTGCATTAAATTTTTAAACTATTTATAATAAACGTAACAAACGGAATCTTAACGATTTTGTAACAAATCATTTACATAGGCTAAATATTGTGAGGGAAAGATGGTATAGAAAAGATATCGGTAAATAATTGCCGTATTTTTTTGACAAGAAAATGTCGAAAATTGCGACCTAACGGCTTGAATTATCGGAACTTTCTACATCTTTTTATTTTAATATTTTACAAGAATATTAGTCAGAAAAATTGCAATATTTGGCATTGTAGGAATCGACAAAATCGTTAATGCTGTTTGTTGAGACCAATTATTCAAGGGGGTAAAACCAAACATGAAGAAAAGACTTTCAGTATTATTTAGTCTTGTACTTGTGCTAAGCCTTTTCTTAACTGCTTGTGCAGGCGGCGGAGACGACGCAGGTTCAAACGGTGACGAAGGAACAAAAGAAGAAGTAGCGCAAGAGTTACGTGTTAACATCAACACTGAGCCTTTCTCATTACATCCAGGTTTAGCTAATGATTCAACTTCTGGTACAGTGTTACGCCAAACTTTTGAAGGGTTAACACGCATTAACCCAGATGGTGAGCCAGAATTAGCGGCTGCTGAAGATTACAAAGTATCTGATGACTTAAAAACATACACGTTCACAATTCGTGATGCACAATGGACAAACGGAGATGCTGTAACTGCGCATGACTTCGAATATGCGTGGAAATGGGCATTAGATCCGAAAAACGAATCTCAATACGCTTATCAGCTTTACTACATCAAAGGTGCTCAAGCTTTCAACACAGGCGAGGGTTCTGTTGATGAAGTAGGAGTAAAAGCGATTGACGACAAAACTTTAGAAGTACAATTAGAAAACCCAACTCCTTATTTCTTAGAGTTAACAGCATTCTATACTTACTTACCTGTTAACAAAAACGTTGCAGAAGCAAACGATAAGTGGTACACAGACGCTGGTGAAAACTACGTGTCTAACGGACCATTCAAAATGACTGAGTGGGAGCACAGCAATAAAATCGTTTTAGAGAAAAATGCTGACTACTGGGATGCAGACACAGTTAAGTTAGAAAAAATCGAAATGTTCATGATTAACGATCCAAACACTGAGCTTTCAATGTTCCAAAACGGTGAAATCGATTGGGCTGGATCTCCAACAGGTACACTTCCAACAGAAGCGTTACCTCAGTTAAAAGAAGATGGTTCTTTAGAAATTCAAGCAATTGCGGGTACTTACTGGTACAAATTTAACACTGAAAACGAGTTCTTAAAGTCTAAAAACTTACGTAAAGCATTAGCTTACGCAATCAACCGTCAAGCGATTGTTGAAAACGTAACACAAGGTGGACAAGTTCCAGCGATGGCGGCAGTACCACCAACAATGTTCCCTGAAAACACAGAAGGTTATTTCCAAGACAACAACGTTGAAGAAGCGAAAAAACTTCTTGACGAAGCATTAAAAGAGCTTGGATTAAGCAGTGCGGAAGAAATTCAATTAACACTTTCTTATAACACTTCTGAAGCTCATGCGAAAATCGCTCAAGCGATTCAAGATATGTGGAAGAAGAACCTTGGCATTAGCGTAGAGCTTGACAACGCTGAGTGGAACGTTTACATCGATAAACTTCACCAAGGTGACTATGATATCGGTCGTATGGGTTGGTTAGGTGACTTCAACGATGCGATCAACTTCTTAGAGTTATACCGTGATAAAGACGGTGGTAACAACGATACGAAGTGGGAGCATCCTGAATTCAAACAATTATTAATCGACTCTCAAACAGAAGCAGATGCTGAAAAGCGTATCCAAATGTTAAAAGATGCAGAAGAAATTTTAATGGACGAAATGCCAGTTGCTCCAATTTACTTCTACACAAACACTTGGGTTAAGAAAGATAACCTAAAAGGTGTATACGTATCTGGTCTTGGCGATGTTCAATTCAAGTGGGCTTACTTTGAATAAAAGTAAATGCTTTTTCTAAAGAAAGGTATATGGGTCCGCCCATATACCTCTCTTTTCTGAATAGGACGATATAGTTAAATTATGGAGGTGTTTTCGTTGCTGAAATATATCTGGAAACGTATTCTATTTATGTTGTTATCCCTTTACGTTATCGTAACTGCAACGTTCTTCTTAATGCGCGCCGCTCCAGGTGGTCCGTTTTCTGGTGAGAAGAAACTCCCGCCTGAAATTGAAGCGAATTTAAATGCGTATTATGGGCTAGATCAACCGTGGTATATTCAATATTTTGATTACCTTGTTTCTATTGCACAGTGGGATTTTGGTCCATCCTTTAAATATAAAGGACAAACGGTCAATGATTTAATTAATGATGGGTTCCCAGTTTCTTTTGTATTAGGGATGGAAGCAATCTTTTTAGCGGTAGCACTAGGGGTATTATTAGGTGTTATTGCAGCATTGCGTCATAATAAATGGCAAGATTACTCAGCGATGGTTTTTGCTGTTATCGGTATTTCAGTACCAAGCTTTATCATGGCTTCAGTTTTACAGTATTACTTTGCAATCAAACTAGGCTTATTACCAGTTGCCCGTTGGGAAACATTTGCGCATACGATTTTACCTGCACTTGCGCTTGCATCAACTCCGATGGCATTTATTGCACGCTTAACTCGTTCAAGCATGCTTGAAGTTTTAAGTAATGATTATATTAAGACAGCAAAGGCGAAAGGTCTAAGCGGAGCTGCTATTACGTTTAAGCATACGATTCGTAATGCTTTGCTACCTGTTGTTTCATACATGGGTCCGTTAACCGCGGGTATTTTAACAGGAAGTTTCGTTATTGAGAAAATTTTCGGAATTCCTGGATTAGGTTCACATTTCGTATTAAGTATTACGAACCGTGATTATACGACGATTATGGGTGTTACTGTGTTCTACAGTGTCCTCTTATTAGTTTCGATCCTTCTTGTGGACCTAGCGTACGGATTAATTGACCCGCGTATTAAACTAGCTGGCGGCAAGAAAGGAGAGTAATAGACGATGCAAGAGATTTCAAAAGACTTATTTCAACCTGCCAAAGTCGATTTGAACGAAGCGGAGAAAATCTCAAAGCCAAGTATTTCGTATTGGAAAGATGTCTCCATTCGTTTTAGAAAAAATAAATTAGCACTATTTGGTGTTGTACTACTCGTTCTTCTTGTTTTCATGGCGTTATTTGGACCATATATGACACCGTATGATTATGAAACGAATGATCTTATGAATGCGAACAAGCCACCTTCGAGTGAGCATTGGTTCGGTACAGATGAACTTGGACGTGACGTCTTTACAAGAACGTGGTACGGAGCTCGTATCTCATTATTTATCGGTTTAGCTGCTGCATTAATTGATTTCGCTATCGGAATTATCTGGGGTGGAATTGCTGGTTATAGAGGCGGACGAACAGACGAAGTAATGATGCGTTTTGCTGATATCTTATGGGGCGTTCCTTACTTACTACTCGTTATCTTATTAATGGTTGTAATGGGACAAGGGCTCGTAACGATGATTGTTGCGATGTCGATTACAGGATGGATTAACATGGCACGTATCGTTCGTGGACAAGTCTTACAGCTGAAATCACAAGAGTATGTTTTGGCATCACAAACATTAGGGGCAAGCACTACTCGTATTATGACAAAGCATTTAATTCCAAATACGATGGGACCAATTTTAGTAACAATGACTTTAACAATTCCATCAGCTATCTTTACAGAAGCGTTCCTAAGTTACTTAGGTCTTGGGGTCCCAGCACCACTAGCAAGTTGGGGAACAATGGCCAACGATGGATTACCAGCTTTACAATATTACCCTTGGCGATTATTCTTCCCAGCAACGTTTATCTGTTTAACGATTTTTGCCTTTAATGTGATCGGAGACGGACTTCGTGACGCATTAGATCCAAGATTACGTAAGTAGGAGTGAGAATGATGGAGAAATTATTAGAAGTGAAAGATTTAGAAGTCTCATTCCGTACCTATGCCGGAGAAGTACAAGCAGTTCGCGGTGTGTCGTTTGATTTATATAAAGGTGAAACACTGGCGATTGTAGGTGAATCTGGTTCAGGTAAAAGTGTGACTTCTCAATCAATCATGCGATTAATTCCGATGCCTCCTGGAGAGTTCAAAAATGGACAAATCCTTTTAGAGGGAGAAGATTTAATTCAAAAGTCAGATAAAGAAATGGAAAAAATTCGTGGGAAAGATATCGGGATGATTTTCCAAGATCCGATGACATCTTTAAACCCAACGATGCGAATCGGCATGCAGATTATGGAAGGTCTTATTAAACATCAAAACATGTCCAAAGCTGCAGCAAAAGAGCGAGCAATTGAATTGTTGCGCTTAGTTGGAATTCCGATGCCTGAAAAACGTGTCAACCAATATCCACATGAATTTTCAGGTGGTATGCGTCAGCGTGCGATGATTGCGATTGCGTTAGCATGTAATCCAAAGCTATTAATTGCTGACGAGCCTACAACGGCACTAGATGTAACGATTCAAGCGCAAATCTTAGAATTAATGAAAGATCTTCAAAAGAAGATGGACACATCCATCATTTTCATTACACATGATCTTGGAGTTGTTGCGAACGTTGCCGATCGCGTGGCGGTCATGTATGCAGGGAAAATTGTAGAAATCGGTACGGTCGATGAGATCTTCTACAATCCGAAGCATCCGTACACTTGGGGCTTATTAGCTTCCATGCCAAGTTTAGATAATGATGATAAGTCAGAGCTGGCTGCCATCCCTGGTTCACCACCTGACTTAACGAATCCGCCAAAAGGAGACGCATTTGCACCACGTAACCCTTATGCGATGAAAATTGACTATGAACAAGAGCCACCAATGTTCAAAGTATCTGATACTCATTATGCGGCAACATGGTTGTTGCACCCAGACGCTCCAAAAGTTGAGCCACCGGAGTCAGTCAAAATGCGTATGAAGCAATTTAACGCAGCTAAGGGGGGACAATAATGGCGGAAAGAGAAAAGCTACTTGAAATTAAAAATTTACAACAATATTTTAACGTTGGTAAAGGAAATACGATTAAAGCGGTTGATGGTCTGACGTTTGACATATACAAAGGTGAAACGCTCGGTCTGGTTGGAGAGTCCGGTTGTGGAAAATCTACAACTGGTCGTACTATCATTCGCCTTTATAACGCTACAGGTGGACAAGTCCTTTTTAAAGGAGAAGATGTTCACGGGAAAAAATCACGTGCGGAAATGAAAAAATTTAATCGTAAAATGCAAATGATATTCCAAGATCCGTATGCTTCTTTAAACCCACGTATGACTGTCGCAGACATCATTGCCGAGGGAATCGATATTCACGGATTAGCGAAAACGAAGGAAGAGCGTATGCAAAAAGTGTACGATTTATTAGAAACAGTTGGTTTAAATCGTGAACACGCAAACCGCTATCCACATGAGTTCTCTGGAGGTCAGCGTCAACGTATTGGGATTGCGCGTGCCTTAGCAGTTGAGCCGGAATTTATCATTGCCGATGAGCCTATTTCTGCGTTAGACGTTTCGATTCAGGCACAGGTTGTTAACTTAATGAAAAAGTTACAGCGTGAAAAAGGATTAACTTACTTGTTTATCGCCCACGACCTATCCATGGTCAAATACATTAGTGATCGCATTGCGGTCATGTATTTCGGTAAAATGGTTGAGCTTGCGGATAGTGAAGAATTGTATCGTAATCCAATTCATCCGTATACAAAAGCGCTATTGTCAGCAATTCCACTTCCAGACCCAGATACTGAGCGCACGAGAAAACGGATTATTTACGATCCAAGCCAGCACCAGTATAAGCCTGGTGAGGAGCCTCAGTTCCGTGAAGTAAAACCAGGACACTGGGTAATGTGTTCGGAAGAAGAATTTAAACAATATCAACAACAATACAATTAATTCGTGAATAGAAAAGAAAAACGATCTCGAATTGTCGAGATCGTTTTTCTATTCATAGGACGACACCGTTAAATGATGGAGTACAGTGTTTACACATATTATAGTGCAATAAAGCGCAAAAGTCTATAATGTTTATTGAAAATTTCGAACAAATTTAATATTTATCATAGCAAGTCACATACAATGGAAGTAGCTCGAATTTCCCTTTTCGGAACAAAGGAAGTCATTTACAATCTATGTAAAAAGAGTTCGGTGTTTAATCAATTTCAGGTAACAAACACTATTTACATACTCAATCGTAAGCGTGTACAAGTATAAAGAAAGATGGGGGATGCTGGATGAAAAAAATATTATTTTGCCTAATTGGTTTTTTGCTTTTACCTCTAGGTGTTGAGGCTGAACAAGGAGGTCCCACGAATCCAGAGCGGACATTCGCTATATCGACGAAAGAATTACCATCTTCTATCCCACGGTTTCAATTTCAATCCGGGTATCAATTCGAATACCCAGATGCTGTGCGTGGCATATATGTAACGGGGCACTCAGCGGGGGGAAGTCGTTTTAATGATCTACTTACGCTCGTCGATCAAACGGATTTAAATGCAATGGTTATCGATATTAAAGACGATTATGGACATGTAACATATCAACCAGACCTATCATCTCCGTACTACGATGTGAGCCAGCCTTATATTAAAGATCCGAAAGCGCTCTTATCTACATTAGAAGAAAAACAAATCTATCCGATTGCACGTGTAGTCGTTTTTAAAGATACAGTTTTAGCGAATAAAAAGCCAGAATGGTCTTTTACTCAAAACGGTGGAGTATGGAAGAATGGAAGAGGAGATTCATTTGTCAATCCATTTTTAGAAGAAGTGTGGGAATACAATACGAATATTGCGATTGAGGCCGCAAAATTAGGATTTCAAGAAATTCAATTTGACTATGTACGCTTTCCTGAAGGATTTGAAAAGCGTGATGAAATTCTTCAATACAGCATGGGGAAATACGAGGATTTAGACTTAGATAATGTGCAAAAGCGGGTTGAAGCGGTAACGGACTTCGTAGCTTATGCAAAAGAGAAATTAAAGCCATACGGCGTAAAAGTTTCCGTCGACATTTTTGGATATACAGCAACGCTTCCAGAAGCTCCTGGAATTGGTCAAAACTTCAGTAAAATTTCTGAGCATGTCGATGTCATTTCTTCGATGATTTATCCATCACATTGGACTTCCTACTTTGGCATTGCCAAGCCAGATTTACATCCGTACGAACTCGTAACTGAATACGCTAAAGTTGAAAAACAAAAACTAAACGAACTTGAAACCCCTCCCATCTCACGACCGTGGATACAAGATTTCACTGCTTCGTGGTTAGGAAATGGCAATTACAAACGGTATGGGAAAGCGGAAGTCGAAGCGCAAATTAAAGCGCTTAATGATCAAGGAATCAATGAATTCCTCATATGGAACGCAGGCAATACTTATACGAAAAATGTGGACTACACACCATAATCAAGGATTTTTTTCTATTTAAATGCGAAAGGAGGATGTTTTCAGTGGGCATGGCAAGCTTGTCTGTTGATCTTTGGCTTGTGCTGTTCCTGTTTTAGGCGTCGCCTTTCGTTTCTTTGACCAAAACGAACAAAAAAGCTTAACCCACTCGCCAAAAGTTGTCGGCAAGTGGGTTTTTCATAGTAGTGACAGAAAGTTTAAGTTCAATAAAGTGTTAAAGTGTTCTCTTTACAGTCATTTCGGTGTCTAGCTCCAAGCGCCATCAGCTCGGGTCGCTTTGGTCCTGCTGTGGCGACGGAAGCCTTCTCGCAGGTTCTCATGCGCCCTTCGCCTAAGGACTTGCGCTTTGCGCTTTTCTCAATTACCATGCGTTTGCATGAAGTCGTTGTCTAATAACACTCGATTCAGATAATAAATTGTCCTGAAAAAATTGAAACTTTTTACTCGCTCGTCCGTAAAACAAAAAGTGAAGGGAACGTTAATGATGGTTTGACCGTTGTTTCTGAACTTTGTTCCACCCTTTTTGAGTTTGAAGGGATTGTTTGCGAAATTTTGTTTGTCCGAAAATCTTTGTGCCAACGGTATTGGCGATGACTCCCATCGTAGCAGTAAGGCCGATGACGAATGCGCCAACTAAAACAAAATCAAGGAAAAAGTCCAAATGAGCACCTCCGTTTTCGGAAAAGTCGAAACTTTCCTTTGTTTTTATTTTAAATCATGTTTACGAAATGAGAAAGTGGGTATATATATACGTGGAAACATTTCGTTCGAAAACATGAAAAGGGAGTAGATCCATGAATTGGTATGAAAAATTAAATCAATATTTTCCAGTCCAAGAAATGAAATCAAAAGAGCATATGGAAGCGTTATTACAAGAAAAAGGTGACGTCTATCATAAAGATGAAGGAAAGCATCATGTCATGATGTATGCTGAATTCGATGACTTCATTTTTATCGACTACATCTACGTGTCTAAGGATGCGCGCGGTCAAGGAATCGGGCATCAATTACTTCAAAAATTAAAAACGAAGCAAAAGCCTATCATTTTAGAAGTGGAGCCTGTAGATGAGTCTGATTTAGACACGGAAAAGCGATTGAAATTTTACCAGCGTGAAAACTTTCATCATGCTCAATCCATTGGATATCGTCGCCGTTCATTAGCGACAAAGAAAATTAATGAAATGGAAATCTTGTATTGGTCTCCAACGGACGCATCAGAAGAAGAAATTTTTGAAGCGATGAAGCATACGTACGACCAAATACATACGTACAAAGATACAGAATGGTATGGAGAGTCGTATCAGGATGTAGATGAAGTGCTAACGCTGGAAGAAGATCGTACGGACAATATTTTCGATGAGATAAACTAATTGAGAAAATTTTCTAGGTTCATTGTTAAATTCCCTTCATTAATTTGTAACAATTTTAAAGAAAAAACATATAAAAAATCATATACTTACTTACTTTTTTATAGTATAATGCTATTAGAGTTACAAATGGCTTTTTTATTCCTGTCATGCAGTAGGAATGAAATAATAGAGGAGAGTGAAGGGTTATGGTAACATTGTATACCTCACCAAGTTGTACTTCATGTCGTAAAGCGAAATCTTGGTTAGAAGAGCATAATATTGAGTATAAAGAAAGAAATATTTTTGCTGAGCCACTTACTATTGATGAGATCAAAGAGATTCTTCGCATGACAGAAGATGGAACGGATGAAATTATTTCAACCCGTTCGAAAGTGTTCCAAAAGCTAAATATCGATGTTGAGTCGTTACCATTACAAGATTTATATGATATTATTCAACAACATCCTGGGCTTTTACGTCGTCCAATTATTATCGATGAAAAGCGTCTTCAAGTTGGTTATAACGAAGACGAAATTCGTCGCTTCTTACCACGTAAAGTCCGTACATTCCAATTAAAAGAAGCACAACGTCTTGTCAACTAATATAGATTCGGCATTTAAATTGTAAGTGCTATGGAGCCTTCTACATAAGTAGGAGGCTCTTATTTTTTACGCACGACTAGCAACGATTTGCTTAAAAATAAGCGCAGCGGCCAGAATAAAGGCGGTTGTTATGTATGGGAGGGAAAAAGACAAGGAAGAGTCAAAAGGAAAAACGCTTTGAAATGATTGATCATGAGCAACCATTTTTCCTGCTGTAAAAGCTAAAATTCCTCCCCCTACATAAACAAAAAGAACAAATTGATTCATAATCTTCAAGATTACGCTACTTCCCCATATAATAATAGGAATCGATACAATTAAACCGAAAATGACGAGTAAAATATGACCATTCGCAGCACCAGCAATGGCAATCACGTTGTCAAACCCCATCACAAGGTCAGCGAAGACAATCGTTTGAATTGCTTTCCATAAAGATGAATGACTTTTCACCGAATGGTTTCCATCTCCTTGACCGGCCATCAACGAAAAGGCAATGTAGAGTAAAAAAACTCCGCCAATCAATTGAATAAAAGGGATTTGTAGAAGGTAGACCGCACCAATCGTTAATAAAATACGACAAATAACCGCAAGCATCGTGCCAAATAAAATCGCTTTCTTTCGTTGCGATTCAGGCAGATTTCGGCAAGCTAACGCGATGACAATAGCATTATCTCCTCCAAGGACGAGATCGATTCCGATGATCATCAAAATTGAAAGAAGTAGTTGTTCATCCATCTATCAATACCTCATTTCCACATCCTTCATGCTTGTACCATTTATATGACGTAATCCACTATTTATGAATCATCTAGGTATATAACTGTTTTTGTAAAATCCAAGCTTTTTTTATTTCTTTATAAAGCGATTTGTCATACAATAGAAGTACAAGATATAGATAGTTGAACAACTTGGGTGCTAACGGTTAAATTGTTTTGCATTTGGGTAAATTGAAGAAAAGTGCAACTGATTCGGGGGTTAGTTGTCCCTTCCAAAATCTCGAATAGAAGGGAAGGTTGTTCAAATGGATATTGAACGTATTAATGAACATACCGTTAAGTTTTACATTTCATATTTTGACATAGAGGAACGCGGATTTGACCGAGAAGAAATTTGGTATAACCGCGAACGAAGTGAAGAACTTTTTTGGGAAATGATGGACGAAATTCATGAGGAAGAAGATTTTCCAATCGAAGGTCCTTTATGGATTCAAGTTCAAGCAAACGATAAAGGGTTAGAAGTCGTCGTTACAAAAGCGCAACTATCTAAAGATGGGCAAAAATTAGAATTGCCAATAACAGACGGTAAAATGAAAGATTTTCCGGTCGATGAAAACATCGAATCGTTATTAGATAATCACTTTAACACCTCTCAAGAACATGAGACAGATGATGAAGAAGAGGAACTCGAATTTGTCATCCGTTTTGATGACTTTGAGCATGTCATCTCCCTTTCCAAATACAATATCGAAGGATTTAAAAATAGTTTATACGCCTTTGAGAATAAATACTATTTATTCGTGGAGTTTTTAGAAGAAGAGGATGAAATGATCGAAGACTTATTGAGTCTCATGCTCGAGTTTGGTGCAGAGTCACGTGTGACTATTCATCGTCTTGAGGAATATGGAAAATTAGTTATGAAGGACAACGCCTTAGAGCAAGTTCGTCAACACTTTTCTTAATACCAATATGCTTGATTCGTATACCCATGAGTCAGCGAACGGCCGATTTCAATTCGAAATCGGCTTTTTTCAAAATGGCAAGTAGACGGCTTCATTCAATCAATGATTCTTACAACAGAAGTTCATCCGTGTGGAGGCATTTATGAAAAATACAGTTCGAATTATTTTGTTTGCGATTGGTTTATCAATCGCGCTTCATTTTGTTCAGCAAATTTCTGATGAGTGGCTTATTGGCTCCTTTTCGGTTCTTTTTACCTTGTCTATTGTCTTTATCGGATTTGTTATTTTCTTTGAAAATCGTCATCCGACGCAAACACTCACGTGGCTTGTCGTGTTAGGAAGCTTTCCGCTCGTTGGTTTTTTGTTTTACTTGTTTTTCGGCCAAAATATCCGAAAGAAACGGTTCTTTAAGAAGAAAGCCATTATCGATGAAAAAACGTTCGCCCAATTTGATAAAAGCAATTATTCAAATGCAGAAAAAATTAAGTTGATGCACAATCACCAAAAGCTTACCTTTAAGCTTGCGACTACCCTTGGAAATAGTCCGATCTCGTTTCATACATATACAAAAGTATTAACGAATGGGATTGAGACGTTTGACGCAATTTTTAAGGAGTTAGAAAAAGCGAAACATCATATTCATTTAGAATATTACATCGTCCGCCATGATGTGGTCGGGCAAAAGTTAAAAGACCTTCTGATCCGAAAAGCGAAAGAAGGTGTTCAAGTCCGATTTTTATATGATGCGGTTGGAAGCTGGCGATTATCGGCGAAATATATTCAAGAGCTTCGCAATGCTGGTGTAGAAATGGTACCGTTCCTTCCGGTAAAGTTTCCAGTCTTATCCGATAAAATAAACTTTCGTAATCACCGAAAAATTATCGTGGTAGATAGTTCGGTCGGGTTTGTCGGCGGTTTAAATATCGGTGATGAATATTTAGGAAGAAATCCGTACTTCGGATTTTGGCGGGATACGCACCTATTATTAAAGGGAGAAGCGGTTCGTTCGCTTCAATTGATTTTTCTACAAGATTGGTATTACATGACGGGTCACAAACTGTTAACCGAGGATTACTTGACGACGAGCATAATGCCTGAACAAGAAGGTGGCGTTCAGTTAATTGCTGGCGGTCCTGATAACAAATGGGAAATCATTAAAAACTTATTTTTCTCTATGATTAATTCAAGTGTGGATTCAATATGGATTGCTTCGCCTTATTTCATTCCAGACGAAGATATTAAGACCGCTCTAAAAATTGCTGCTCTTAGCGGCATCGACGTTCGATTGCTTGTACCGAAAAAACCGGACAAAAAAATCGTGTACTACGCATCAAGATCGTATTTTCCTGAATTACTGGAAGCTGGTGTGAAAATTTATGAATACGAGAAAGGGTTCATGCACAGTAAAATTATCATTGTTGATAATGAACTCGCATCAATTGGCACAGCTAACATGGATATGAGAAGCTTTCACTTAAACTTTGAAGTCAATGCCTTTTTATATCGAACGTACAGTGTTCAAACATTAAGCGACGAATTTCTGCGTGACATTCAGTCGTCACACGAAATCATTCTGTCTGAATTTGAAAAGCGTCCCTTTTTCGTCAAATTTATTGAATCAACTTCAAGGCTTCTCTCCCCGTTGCTTTAAAGAAAAGGAACTCATTTTGAACGAAGTAAGAGGCTGTTCTTTTTGGGCAGCCTCTTTCGTTTTTTGGTGGAGGGTACGTGTATAAATTTGCAAAGGGCATTCTTTTTTATTCGATAAGAATCGGCAAAAATCCCATTTTAAAAAAGGAAATATTCCGATGAATGACGAATAAACTGTTGATAGGCTAACGCGACCTATGGTGTTCTTAAAGAAAATGAAATTCTATTTAATAAAAAGGAAGTGGTATTTTGCTTGTTGCAGATTCATCGGAAGATAAAATACGAATTAATTTAGTGGATCCTCGCTGGACGAAAGAGGCTTTAATGGAATTAAAAAAGACGACCTCCTTTATTTGTCCCTCTTGTCGGACACCTGTGCAATTAAAAATAGGTGAAACACGAATTCCTCATTTTGCTCATATCAATACCTGTTCCATACAAGGTGAAAAAGAATCCCTTTATCATATGGATGGAAAAATACAATTGCATGATTGGCTCCAAAATCAAGGGATTAAGGGGGAACTTGAAACGTATTATCCTTCCATAAAGCAGCGGGCAGATGTCGTCGCTGAAATCGATGATGAAACGATATGCTTCGAGTTTCAATGTGCCAAAATTTCAGAGCAAGAAAAACTAGCACGAACGAACGGATATGAAAAAGAACAGCTCTCAGTAAAGTGGATTTTAGGCGGTAATCGAGTAAAACGGTTGAAAACGTATGAATACCGGTTCAATCATTTTGTTTGGGACTTCATTCAATTGAATTCAGCAGGCATATCGTACTTGCTCTCCTATTGTTCAAAGCTTAAAGCTTTCATTCTACTGGACTCCATCGTTCCATTCTCAAAGCAAACCATCTTTGCTAATACAACCATTTTGCCTTCATCACAACTTTCCTTTCAACAATTTTTACAGCCGACAAATGTATCGTGGGAGCCCGTAGTGTTCCAAAAACAGTGGATGATGAAGCGGGACCGTTTTCGAAATGTCCCAAAAGTGCATGTTTCCAAAAAAGAAAAAAGGTTACAAGCCCTCATTTATGAACAATACGGCATTCCTTTAACACTTGTACCAAGTGAAGCTTTTATTCCTTTGAAAGAGGCATGGCGATTAAAAGAAGCAGTTTACGTTTGGCAAACCATTGTACTACATGCTTTAGAAAGTATAAGCGAGGGGGAAGTGTTTCATTTGCAACGGGTGTTGTGGTTAATGAATCGTAACGTTAATTTTGAACACTTTACACAAGAGAAAGACATTGTACAGACGGTTGTGCAGAGTTACTTAAACAAACTTTCAACGCTCGGTATCATTCATAAAGTAAAGCGCAATGAATATAAAAAATCAAATTATTCATTTTTCTTATCGTCATATGAAGCGATCCAAAAGCGCGACAAACAGATGGACACGTTTTTTCGTCAAAAGCGGAAGGTATGATGGAAGTGGGAATCGAATATGCTATATGTGGAAACAAAGTAAATGGATTGATTCAAAACCACATGTAACATATCATTGAAAAAGAAGGAAAGAAAGGAGATTGTTATGGAAAATCAACAAGCCGTAAAGACGCTCCCAAAGCGTGACGAAATACCGGTGGAAGACACGTGGAGATTAGAGGATATTTTCGAAACAGATGAAGTGTGGGAAAAGGAATTTGACGAACTAAAACAACTCATCCCGAAAATTTCATCTTACAAAGGGAAGCTCGGAGATTCCGCTGATACTTTATTTGAAGCGCTTCAATTTGAAGACCATGTTATGGAGAGATTAGGAAAGCTATATACATATGCTCATATGCGTTACGATCAAGATACGACGAATCCAACTTACCAAAATTTAAATGATCGAGCGACAACTCTATATACGGAAGCTTCTAGTTTGTCATCGTATTTAGTTCCAGAAATTTTAGCGATGAATGAAGAAACGTTGAAGAAATATTTAAACGAGCATGATGGGCTGAAATTATATGCACATGCACTAAACGATATCAATCGCCAACGCCCGCACGTTTTAACGTCCGAGCAAGAGGAAATGCTTGCGTTAGCTTCTGAAGCGCTCGCTTCTTCGGGTAATACATTCGGTAAGTTAAATAATGCTGATCTACAATTTCCAACGATTAAAAATGAAAACGGAGAAGAAGTAGAAGTTACACACGGACGCTTTATCAGCTTTATGGAAAGTGCGGACCGTCGTGTGCGCCAAGATGCTTTCAAAGCTGTTTACAGCACGTATGACAAATTTAAAAACACGTTTGCAAGCACGTTAAGCGGAGCGGTGAAAAAAGATAACTTCTATGCGAAAGTCCGTAAATATGACAATGCGCGCCAAGCCGCGTTAAGTAACAATAACATTCCTGAAACGGTGTACGACCAATTAATCGAAACGATTCATGACCACCTTCCGCTACTGCAACGTTACGTTTCGCTTCGCAAAAAGGTGTTAAATGTAGATGAACTTCACATGTACGATTTATATACACCTCTTGTGAAAGATGTGGAGATGAAAGTAACGTACAACGAAGCGAAGGACATGATTTTAAAAGGGCTTGAACCACTAGGAGAAGAATACACCTCCATCTTAAAAGAAGGGTTTGAAAACCGCTGGGTCGATGTTCATGAAAACAAAGGAAAACGCAGCGGAGCTTACTCATCTGGCGTTTATGGGACAAATCCGTATATCTTAATGAACTGGCAAGATAATGTGAACAATTTATTCACACTTGCGCATGAATTTGGACACTCTGTTCATAGCTATTACACGCGTAAAAACCAGCCATATCCGTATGGCAATTATTCTATTTTCGTCGCAGAAGTAGCTTCAACATGTAACGAAAATTTATTAAACGAATACTTATTGAACACGGTTGATGATGAGAAGAAACGACTTTACCTACTCAATCACTATTTAGAAGGATTTAGAGGAACGGTCTTCCGTCAAACGATGTTTGCAGAATTCGAACACGATATCCATATCCGCGCCCAAAACGGGGAACCGCTAACACCAGAGCGCTTAACGAGCATCTATTACGACTTGAACAAAAAATACTTCGGTGACGACATGGTTGTCGATCAAGAAATCGGACTTGAGTGGGCACGTATTCCACACTTCTACTACAATTATTATGTGTACCAATACGCAACAGGATTTAGCGCTGCATCTGCCTTAAGCAAGCAAATCCTTGAAGAAGGGCAACCAGCCGTATCACGTTACATCGACTTCTTAAAAGCTGGAAGCTCTGATTATCCGATTGAAGTGTTGAAAAAAGCAGGCGTCGACATGACAACGAAAAAGCCAATCGAACAAGCGTGCAAAGTATTCGAAGAAAAACTTAATGAAATGGAACAGCTTCTCAATAAGCAATAACATGAAAAAGTGTGCAGAACGAATAGGTTCTGCACACTTTTTTTTATTGTTACAGAAAGTTTAAGTGCAATAAAGTGTTAATCTTTTTACAGTTTTTTTGGTGTCTAGCTCCAAGCGCCATCAGCTCGGGTCGCTTCGGCCCTGCTGTGGTGACGGAAGCCTCCTTGCAGGTCCTCCAGCGCCCTTCGCCTAAGGACTTGCGCTTTTTCTGTGAAAATAAAAATTACCTATGATAGGTAGATAGTAGAAAGGAACCGCAGGGGAGAATAAATTTTCATGCCCGGGGTGTGAGTGTAAAATCATGTATGTTTCTTATTGAAGATAAGGAAGGGGCGGTTAAATGACTAAGTATTATTCATTAGTTAGAAGGGGGGGATTCATCAGTTAGAGGAGTTTATTCATCAGTTAGGGGAGTTTATCCATCAGTTTCGCTGAATTATTCATCAGTTAGGGAAGTTAATTCATCAGTTTCGCCGAATTATTCATCAGTTAGAGGAGTTTATTCATCAGTTTCGCTGAATTATTCATCAGTTAGAGGAGTTTATTCATCAGTTTCGCTGAATTATTCATCAGTTAGGGGAGTTTATTCATCAGTTTCGCTGAATTATTCATCAGTTAGGGGAGTTTATCCATCAGTTTCGCTGAATTATTCATCAGTTAGAAGAGTTTATCCGTTAGTTTTATTAAATCCATCCCATACCTCCACATCCAAATCACCAACTTTTTGAAAAACAAACAAATAAGAAACATCTGTCGTATGAAGTCTGACATCATACTAATGTAAACGTGTTACAATATTTAAAACGCTTACAATGCTGAATTATCCGAAAACAACACGTTATAAATGGAAAAAACAAGTAATTTTTACTCAAATATTGGTGTTTTTAGGGTGATGTCGAATGAATATTTTTACAATTTTTACATTGAGGCGTCTTTTTTTAAAAGTTTTTAAAAAATATATTTATTTTTTGTTATAAAAGTGTTATATTATTTTCGATTAGTAGGAATGATATCAGAGGTCTGATGTCTTGGGAAAGTTTGGTGGTGATTCGAGATGAGCATTAAGACAGATAACCGGCATTTGTATCTTCAAGTGATCGATCACCTGAAACGGGATATTGAAGCAGGTGTTTACAAAGAAAAGCAAAAGCTTCCTTCTGAGTTTGAGCTTTCGAAGAAGCTGGGCGTAAGTCGATCTACACTGCGAGAGGCTTTGCGACTTTTAGAGGAAGAACAAATTATTATCAGAAGGCATGGTGTAGGCACATTTGTAAATTCCAAACCGGTATTCGAATCAGGGATTGAACAATTAAACAGTGTGACCAATATGATTAAGCAAGCGGGAATGGAACCTGGAACCATCTTTCTGAGTTCGACGATGAAAGCTGCTTCAGAAAGCGATGCCCGAAGATTTTCCGTAAACGAAGGGGACGAGCTTGTTGTCATCGAGCGTGTCCGAACTGCCAATGGTGATCCAATTGTATATTGCCTCGATATAGTTCCGAAAAAGTTATTGCCAAATTTTTATCCGAATAAAGAAGGGTCAATCTTCCAAATGCTAGAGGATGGGGGAACGAGAAAGATTACGCACGCTGTTGCGAAAATTGAACCAATCGGCTTCCATGAAACCATCTCACCTACTTTGGAGTGTGATCCTGAGACATCATTATTAGTATTAAAGCAGATGCACTATGATGAAAAGGACGAGCCCATTCTTTATTCGAAAAACTACTTTAGGGCAGACAAGTTTAGTTTCCATGTTTTACGTAAAAGGGTTTATTAGCTTTTGATTCCATTTCTACTAAAACTACAATGTATGGGGGTTTGAACATGAAAAAGCGTAAATTCGGTTTAGGATTATCACTTGTGTTAGCGGCAGGTACTCTTTTAGGTGCTTGTGGAGCGGGTGATAAAAATGAAGAAGCTGGAGATACAACAGAAGAGAAGAAGTTCTCCGTTGCAATGGTAACAGATGTCGGTGGTGTTGATGACAAATCCTTCAACCAATCTGCTTGGGAAGGACTTCAAAAGTTCGGTGCTGAAAACGGACTTGAAGAAGGAAAAGGTGGCTACTCATACTTACAATCATCAAGTGATGCAGATTATGCAACAAACTTAAACAAATTAGTTCGTGATGACTTCGATGTCGTTTACGGAATCGGCTTCTTAATGACAGATGCAATTAATGAAATTGCTGAGCAACAACCAGAAGCAAACTTTGCGATCGTAGACTCTGTCGTTGAAAAACCAAACGTAGCAAGCATTACGTTTAAAGAGCATGAAGGTTCATTCTTAGTAGGAGTTGTTGCAGGTTTAACAACAAAAACGAACAAAATCGGTTTCGTAGGTGGTATGGAAATTCCATTAATCGAGAAATTCGAAAGTGGATTCCTCGCTGGTGTTAAATCAGTAAATCCAGATGCAACGGTTGAAGTACAGTATGCAGGTGCATTCGATAAAGCAGACACTGGTAAAGCGATTGCTTCTAGTATGTATGCAAATGGAATCGATGTTGTGTATCATGCAGCAGGTGCGACAGGAAACGGTGTATTCTCTGAAGCAAAAGACTTAAAAACGAAAGATCCAAATCGTGAGCTTTGGGTAATCGGTGTTGACAAAGACCAAGCGCCTGAAGGAGAAGTAAAAGTTGGCGATACAACGTACAACGTAACGTTAACATCTATGGTTAAGCGTGTAGACGTAGCGGTTTATGATGTAGCGACAAAAGCGATGAACGGTGAATTCCCAGGTGGAGAAATTATCGAATATGGTCTTGATCAAGATGGTATCGGTATTGCTCCAACTCAAGACAACATCTCTGAAGATGTATTAACAAAAGTAGAAGAGTGGAAACAAAAGATTATTAACGGAGAAGTAAAAGTTCCATTAACTCGTGATGAGTATAAAGAATTTGAAGCATCTATATAAGATTGTTTCCGCATAATAAACGAATGAAAGGCTAGTGTACACTAGCCTTTCAAATTGTAGAAAAGCTAATACTTACTGTAAAACCATCAAATGAAAAATTACAGTGGGTAATTGTAGCTTTTCATTTGATGATTTTATCTTCCTTATAAGGAGTGAACATGAGTGGATTACGTAATTGAAATGCTGAACATACGTAAAGAATTTGGCTCATTCGTTGCCAATGATAATATTACTTTGCAAGTGAAAAAGGGAGAAATCCATGCGTTACTTGGAGAAAATGGTGCTGGTAAATCCACGCTCATGAATGTTCTCTTCGGCTTGTATCAACCTGAAGGTGGAGAAATTCGCGTTAAAGGGGAATCGGTTAAAATTACGGACCCTAATGTTGCGAATGATCTTGGAATTGGTATGGTGCATCAGCATTTTATGCTTGTGGACACCTTTTCGGTAACGGAAAATATCATTCTTGGTAGTGAACCAAAAAAAGGTGGAAAGATTGACATAAAGAAAGCGGAAGCTGATGTTCGCGCATTATCAGAGCAATACGGATTGGCGGTCGACCCAACGGCAAAAATTTCGGATATTTCCGTCGGGATGCAACAGCGTGTTGAAATTTTAAAGACACTTTATCGTGGAGCAGAAATTTTAATTTTTGATGAGCCGACGGCAGTCCTAACTCCTCAAGAAATTCAAGAGCTTATTCAAATTATGAAAGCGCTCGTTAATGAAGGGAAATCGATCATATTAATTACGCACAAACTGAAGGAAATTATGGAAGTGTGTGATCGCGTAACCGTCATTCGTCGTGGAAAAGGAATCGGAACGTTAAATGTATCGGACACGAATCCGACAGAACTTGCGGAATTAATGGTTGGTCGTGAAGTGAAATTTACGACAGATAAAGAAGAAGCAAAACCGACTGAGCCAGTTTTAGAAATTCAAAACTTAGTCGTAAAAGATGCTCGTCATATCAATACGGTCGATGGGTTGAACTTGACGGTGCGAGCTGGTGAGATCGTCGGGATTGCTGGGGTGGATGGAAACGGTCAATCAGAGTTAATCGAAGCCATCACAGGTCTCCGAAAAGCGGAATCTGGCTCGATCAAACTGAACGGAAAAGAGCTGATTAATCTATCACCACGAAAAATCACTGAAACAGGCGTCGGTCATATTCCGCAAGATCGTCATAAACACGGGCTTGTTTTAGACTTCCCGATTGGAGAAAACATGGTTCTTCAAACGTATTATCAAGAGCCGTTTTCTAAAAATGGGATTTTGAATTTTAATCAAATTTATGATAAAGCGCGCAAGTTAATTGAAGAGTATGATGTTCGTACGCCAGATGAATATACAAAGGCACGTGCTTTATCAGGTGGAAACCAGCAAAAAGCGATTATTGGACGAGAAGTTGACCGAAATCCAGACCTTCTCATTGCAGCACAGCCAACGCGCGGATTAGATGTTGGAGCGATTGAGTTCATTCATAAACGTTTAATTGAACAACGTGACCAAGGGAAGGCTGTTTTATTACTATCATTTGAATTAGATGAAGTAATGAATGTGAGTGATCGCATCGCGGTTATTTACGAAGGAAAAATTGTGGCTATTGTTGATCCGAAGGAAACGACAGAGCAAGAACTCGGATTACTAATGGCCGGTAGTAAAAAGAAGGAAGCAGGTGTCACATCATGAATGTAGGCCGTTTTTCTGGCGTGTTAATTCCTCTTTTAGCCGTTGTACTAGGAATTCTCGTTGGATCGATCGTGATGCTCGTAAGTGGCTACAATCCAATTGAAGGCTATTCAGCACTTCTCTACGGAGCGTTCGGAGATCCCTATTATATTGGGGAAACGATTCGACAAGTAACACCTTATATTCTAGCAGGTTTAGCGGTTGCTTTTGCGTTTCGAACAGGTTTGTTCAATATTGGAGTTGAAGGTCAATTGCTTGTAGGATGGCTCGCGGCTGTATGGGTCGGGGTTTCTTTTGAACTTCCAAAAGTTATTCATCTTCCACTTGCTATTTTAGCGGCAGCTGCTGCGGGTGCGCTTTGGGCGTTTATACCAGGGATTTTAAAGGCGCGATTTAAAGTTCATGAAGTTATCGTTACGATTATGATGAACTACATCGCTTTACATGTTACGAATGCTATTATTCGTTCTGTTTTATCCGATAAAGGCTTTAAGTCTGAAAAAGTACATGAATCAGCATCCTTACGCTCTGATTTTCTTCAATCCATTACCGATTATTCAACGTTGCACTACGGAATTATCATCTCTCTTATCGGTGCAGTTGTCATGTGGTTCTTATTGGAGAAAACGACGAAAGGGTATGAACTTCGTGCTGTAGGATTTAACCAGCATGCATCTCATTACGCTGGTATGAATGTTAACCAAAATATCGTCCTTGCTATGGTAATTTCAGGTGCCTTTGCTGGGGTAGCTGGTGCCATGGAAGGATTAGGGACTTTCGAAAACATTTCCGTTAAGGGTGGATTTACAGGTGTCGGATTCGATGGAATCGCTGTTGCCCTTTTAGGAGGAAATACGGCTATTGGGGTTGTGTTAGCTGCGATTTTATTCGGATCTCTGAAAATCGGTGCATTGGAAATGCCATCAAGTGCGGGTGTTCCAGTTGAATTAGTCGATATTATTATCGCCTTAATTATTTTCTTCGTAGCATCTAGCTATTTAATTCGTCTTATTTTAACTCGTTTGAAAAAGGAGGGGAAATAAGTGGACTTCTTAACGGTATTACAAATCATTATTCCTTCAGCTATCTTTTTTGCCGCTCCACTTATTTTCACAGCTCTTGGCGGAGTATTCAGTGAACGCTCGGGTGTTGTTAATATCGGTCTAGAAGGCTTGATGGTCATCGGTGCATTTGTCGGCATCGTGTTTAACTTAACGTTTGCTGACTCGTTAGGAGAGTTAACGCCTTGGTTAGCGGTATTCGTTGCAATGATTTGTGGGGCAATATTCTCCTTGTTACACGCCGTTGCGTCGATTTCATTCCGTGCAGATCAGGTCGTCAGCGGGGTAGCGATAAACTTTTTAGCAATTGGATTAACGTTGTTCTTAGTAAAGAAAATTTATGGAAAAGGTCAAACTGATCAAATTCAAGTCGGTTTTGATAAGATTGATATTCCGCTTCTTAGCGATATCCCGCTCATTGGTCCATTGTTCTTCGCTAATGGGTACATTCCATCATATATTGCGATTGCACTTGCGTTTATCGTTTGGTATGTCATTTATAAGACACCATTTGGACTTCGTCTTCGCTCCGTCGGTGAGCATCCGATGGCAGCTGACACGATGGGTATAAACGTATTAAAAATGCGCTATATCGGTGTTATGCTTTCCGGTGCGTTAGCAGGGATTGGGGGAGGCGTGTATGCGACGATTATCTCCCGAGATTTTACACACGCTACGATTTCTGGACAAGGGTTCATGGCGCTAGCTGCGATGATTTTCGGAAAATGGCATCCACTTGGAGCAATGGGTGCAGCATTGTTCTTTGGATTTGCTCAAAGTTTAAGTATCGTCGGGCAATCAATACCATTATTAAAAGACGTACCGACTGTTTACTTATTAATTGCACCATATGTTTTAACCATTTTAGCTCTAACAGGATTCATCGGACGCGCTGACGCTCCAAAAGCGTTAGGTATTCCGTATATTAAAGGGAAACGATAAAAGAAGTCGGCCAAAAGGTCGACTTCTTTTTTATTGTTACAGAAGGTTTAAGTTCAATAAAGTGTTAAAGTATTTTCTTTACGGTTTTTTTGGGTGTCTAGCTCCAAGCGCCATGAGCTCGGGTCGTTTCGGCCCTCCTGTGGCGACGGAAGCCTCCTCGCAGGTCCTCCAGAGTCCTTCGCCTAAGGACTTGCGCTTTTCTTATCGGGCTAAAAGCCACGGAATGTTTTGCGATGATTGAGCATGTAGAGAATGATAAAAATCACGATAAAGAGGATTGGAGAGGTAAAGTATAGAGGTAATATTTTCATCAATCCGAGTACATTCAGAAAAAAGGCAGCAAGCAATACAAAGACGGCTAGCAAAGTGAATATTTTCTTCGTCATCTCAATGATCCTCCTACAAATTTATAGGACTAGTATATGTTGGGGAGGAACTAAACATGATTTTGTGACAAAAATGTGAACGTTGCGCAAAAGTATTGTCAAAGGTAGTCGAAATTTGTTATATTCTAATCGTGAAATTTATCACAAAACAAACATTTACCCCTTTGTTTGACCGTGAAAAATTTCTCCCATCCCCTTTGTTGTCGTTAAGACATAAAAGGACCGCACGATTTAGTGCGGTTCCTTTTAAAACAAAATAGAAAGCGTTTACATACACCGATAACACCGATTCGCCAAACCGCCCTAGGGGATGGGAATAAATAAACCGGCTGCTTAAGCCGGTTTTTGTTTATGTTACAGAAAGTTTAAGTTCAATAAAGTGTTAAAGTATTCTCTTTACTTTTTTTGGTGTCTAGCTCCAAGCGCCATTAGCTCGGGTCGCTTCGGCCCTGCTGTGGCGACGGTAGCCTCCTCGCAGGTCCTCCAGCGCCCTTCGCCCAAGGACTTGCGCTTTGCGCTATTCTTATGGAATGACACACATTTATACGCCTTCATTTAATTGCTTTTCCCGCTCGAACCCTAGAAATCGGGTTCCTTGAAAACTTACCATTCCTTGATCATTTTCAGAAAGTAAGCCGTACTCCTTACCTGATACACGAAGCTCTAGCCGATCACCACTATCGAATTCAAATGTAACAAAATAAGTAGTATGAGAACTTGCGTTATTGTTACCAGCAGAGCCGCCTCTCACATTCATTCGCTTCGCCTTAATGATAGCTGGTACCGTTAGCTTAGGGGACTGCTCATTTTTGTGCCACTCGCGAATAGATGAAATGATCGTGTATAGAATTGTTCCGAAGACAATTAAAAACACAGCTCCAATAAAAAGAGGTACAAAAAATGTCATGAAGTCATTGAAAAAGAATGGGTCCATTGATTGATTCCTCCTGTGCGTTCATTACCTTTCTTTTTGCTCACTGAACCATAGATCATAGAGAATTAGACATCCTCCCCCACAAAGAAAGAGGATACTCAAAACATAAGGTACCCAACCATCAATTTGATTTAAGAGTGTTGCAATTTTACCTGGTGGGGAACTCCAACCTCCTAAATGAGGTTGATACAAGGCGATGGCTAGATGCATGAAACCGAAAAGGATAGTTCCGGAAAGAAATAGGACATAACCAGCGATTTGCAATTTCTTTTGCATATCGACTCCCCCTTCAACTATTTCGCAATTCCAATTATTCCAAAAATAAACAGTAAAATCAATGAAAAAACCGAGTGGAATGTTCCACTCGGTTTAGGTTATTTTCCAATATATCGCCAAAATGTTCCGTATTTTACAGGAACGCGTTCGACTTTTTGCATTAGTTGGAGCTGTTTCATTTCACGATCGACTTGGTCGATTGAGAGATTGTAGACGACAGCAATTTCTTTTGATGCGACAAAACCGAAATACTTTAAAAACATTTCAAGTGGTGGTACTTGAGAAGGCTTTGGTAAGCACCCAATTAGTTCGGATAAGATTTCGACGTACGTTTCATACGGATATAAGCCTGTTACTTTTAATCCTTCAATATCCTCGTCACAATGGTAAAACACAAGCGAAGGAATTTCGGTTACTTCCATCTCGTTTGTAATTTTTAAATCACATTGCAACGCTTTTTGAGCACTTTTAGACTGTAAATCACGTTCAAATTCTTTTAAGTCTAGTTCCACAGTTTTGGCGATATTGAGTAATACAGATTCGTCTGTTACATTCATTTTTTCTAAAAAAACAACCTCTTGAAGCTTTCGTAAATAGCGAATGCCTGCCTTTCGACCTTGGAGCTCGGCCGCTTTGATCGCTAATGAAGCGTTGTACGGTGCGGAAATCGGGTTTTCCTTCCACAATGTACCGTCACAAGACATACCAGAAAGGCTCGCTGTTTTTTCCCACGTTTGGGCAATATCTTTCGGCGGTCGTCTTTTCGTTAAGTTTAGCGTTGCTAACGACCCTGATAAAATATGGCGAAGCGTAAAAAAACGTCCGAATTCGATTTGTAGCTTTTTTATATACGGTTCAAGTGCCCAACATTCCGGACAAAGCGGGTCGATAAATAAATAAAGCTCGATCGGCTTTTGAGGATTCCCTTGACAATGGGAGAAAAAATGAGCCGCTTGATTTTTATTCGTCAATAGAATCATCTCTTTCTGGCGTGTTAATCATATGCTGAGCGGTTAAGACAAGCCGTTGGTAAAAGAATGTCCGGATTTCACCGTCTAGTCCAACTTCGTCCATTGCTTCACTCATACATTCGAGCCATGCCTCCGCGCGTGAAGGGGTGATTTCAAATGGTAAATGGCGGGCACGTAACATGGGATGACCGTGTTCTTCTGTGTAAACAGGCGGTCCACCTAAATATTGTGTTAAAAATTGTTTTTGCTTTCGCGCTGTTTCCGATAAGTCATCTGGGAATATCGGTTTTAATTTCGGATGTTTATGAACTTTATCATAAAAGGTATCAACAAGTTGATGTAAACGTTGTTCCCCAATAACCTCAAACGGTGTTTGCGATGAATTCATCATCTTAGTAGCTCCTTTTAACTTGAATCTGTTTAATATTGTATCAGCGAGAATTTAATATCTCAAACAAATCGCTTAATCTTTTGTCGGATGTGTAGGAAAAAAGGGGTGTAATCAGAAGGATGGGGGGCCTCAATCCAAGCCTGTTTTCGTATTTATTCGTTTTGCCTAGATATCTGCTTTCCTTAGTAAATAAAGCCTAAGCAAAAATCCAATAAAAAAAGAGGCATCGAGTGCCTCTCTAATATGACGATCATCTTTCAACATCCAAAGAAGCGGTTCGTCGCCTTCTATTCTAAGCGAAATAGCTGGATGTGATTTTTCGTACGTATTGCTCTGTTTCTTTAAATGGTGGAATGCCACCGTATTTATCGACATTTCCAGGGCCAGCGTTGTAGGCAGCTAGCGCTAAATGAACGTTCCCATTATATTTCGTTAACATCTGTTTTAAGTATTTCGTACCACCTTCAATGTTTTCGACAGGGTCGAATGGATTTGTTACGCCGAGTGCTTTTGCGGTACTAGGCATTAATTGCATGTAACCCATCGCTCCAGCTGAACTTACGGCTTTTCCGTTAAAGCTTGATTCTTGCTGGATAACGGCACGAATAAGCTTTGCGTCCACGCCGTACTTGTTTGCGGCTGTTTCGATAATGGAATCTATATCACTTGTATTCTTCTTCGTCGTCATTTGAGATATGGAATTAGTTGAAACTGTATTAACCCCGTTTGGCACATTTGATTGTGTCAAGACAGTCTGTAAGAGTTCAGAGAATGGCATTCCACTGCCTTGGTTAAGCTTCGTTGTTGAATTGTGCTGTGTCAAGCTTCTTAAAGCTTGGAGTTCAAATAAGGTTTTAAAATGATTCGACACATTCATTTCAATTGCTCTCCTTCATTGAATGCTCGTATTTCGCGAGATAAAAGCGTTTAATTTTATTCTCCGTTTTTCGTAAAGGGATGTTAAACGTATCAAGCAGTTGTAGAAACGCTTGTTTTCCTTCTGCTTCATCCTGTACTTCAAATTCCAATTCAAAGTCCTCTTTCTTTAAATATCGGCTCCAGTCGAGGACAATTAACCCTTTTTCATGTGAAATTTCGGCACGATCAGTCGTTAATGTACCAAAAAACTGAAGGTCATGCTGAGCAATGTGTAGCTCCTTAAGCTTGTCCATGACATCCCCAGCTTGAGGGAGCTTGGAATCATTAATGGCCACCTTAAATTCTTGCTCAGAGAGTGGTTGGTGTGTTTCGAGTAGGCCAACTGGTGCAGGCTGTTTCAGCGTTAATGTATATCGTCCATTTTTTTTTCGTATGCGCAGCGCAGCCCCCTTGTCTTTTAACGAAAAAGAGGGGGTATCGAAATAATGATTTTCTTGAGTAAAAAAAGATGCGTCAGTTAAGTTGAAATGGGAAACGAATCGGTCGAACTCGTCTTTTGTTAATAGATTTTTAAATTCAATTTCGATTTCTTGATTCATACTATGGAAGTTCCTTTCTTACATGGATTCAAAACTTTTAAAACACTGCTAAAATTTAGTACAATAGAAAGGGTTTTTAAGTCCGAGAATTCATTCTATCAATATGATACAATAAAAAACGGATGAACGATAAGGGCGAATGGTTGTTTTCACAGCAACTTAGGTATTACGTCATGAAAAATGTGAATTCAATGAAAGGAGATTCCAATGAAAAAACGAATAGAAGTAATAGAAGCGACACAAGTGGAAAATCAACTAATCTTAAAAACTGAATCTTTCGGGGATGGGGCAGATCAATTACAAGCGTCTGGACAATTATTAGCCGACTCTGATCAGCTAGCGTTTATTTACATATTAGACAGTGGAAGTGACTTCATTTATTTAAGCATTTCATCCACTCATTGGCCACAATTAAAAATGGCGATGGAAGCAAATGATGCGATCATTGCTGAAGTAGAAGGTCATCAAATTTCTCTAGATAACATTCATGAGGAATTGCAATATTTAGTGGAAAATATAAAAGATAATGCAAACTACGGGGAAGAAATGGAGCAAAAAGTAGTCGAAGTTTTCCATCCATAATGTCCTTGTAGGCTTTAGGGGGGAAATGAATGGATTATCGGGAATGGGAACAAGTTTTATCACCGTATAAGCAAGCGGTAGAGGAATTAAAAGTAAAGTTAAAAGGGATTCGTTCACAATTTGAGCTTGAAGGGGAACATTCTCCGATAGAGTTCGTGACGGGGCGTGTAAAGCCTGTTGTGAGTATATTAGACAAAGCAAGAAGGAAAAATATATCAAAAGAGTCCATTGAAAGAGAAATTCAAGACATCGCAGGCTTACGCATCATGTGTCAGTTCGTCGAAGATATCCATCGCGTACTCGAAATGCTGAGAAAACGCGATGACTTCACTATTATTGAAGAACGTGATTACATAAATCATCAAAAAGATAGTGGATATCGGTCTTATCATATCGTCGTGGAGTATCCAGTTCAAACGTTTAAAGGGTTGAAAAAAATCTTGGTGGAGATTCAAATTCGAACGCTAGCGATGAACTTCTGGGCGACAATTGAGCATTCCCTAAATTACAAATATAGTGGGAACATACCTGAAGATATTAAAGATCGACTCCAACGAGCAGCCGAAGCCGCGTATCGGTTAGATGAAGAAATGTCGCAAATTCGTGGTGAAATACAAGAAGCGCAAGTAATCTTTTCACGAAAAATAGAAAGCTAAAAGATATACCAGGGGTAAATTTTTGAAAAAGGAGCTTAATAGGACCATGAAATTCGCGATTTCCTCAAAAGGTGACGGGACATCCAATGTTCTGGCTCAAAAAATGCGTACATATTTAACCGATTTTGAATTGGAATATGATGAAGAAACACCTGATATCGTCATATCGGTTGGGGGCGACGGCACGCTTTTATATGCTTTTCATCGATATAAAGATCGACTAGATAAAACGGCTTTCATCGGGGTTCATACTGGGCATTTAGGATTTTACGCGGATTGGGTACCGGATGAAATTGAAAAGCTTGTAATTGCTATTGCGAAAACGCCGTATCAAGTGGTGGAGTATCCATTGTTAGAAGTCATTATTCGCCATAATGACGGTGGCAAAGAAGCGCGATATTTAGCGTTAAACGAATGTACGGTCAAAAGTATGGAAGGGACGCTCGTAATGGATGTTGAAATTAAAGGGGAGTTATTTGAAACGTTCCGAGGTGACGGCCTCTGTATTTCAACTCCGACAGGAAGCACCGCCTACAATAAAGCACTTGGCGGCGCAATTTTACATCCATCTATTCCAGCCATTCAAGTGGCGGAAATGGCGTCCATTAATAACCGTGTATTCCGTACAATTGGATCGCCGCTTATTTTGCCGGACCACCATACATGTTTATTACGTCCAGTGAACGATGTTGATTTCCAAATCACAATTGACCATTTGACGCTGTTACATAAAGATGTCAAATCGATTCAATGTCGCGTGGCTCAAGAAAAGGTACGCTTCGCACGTTTTCGACCGTTTCCATTTTGGAAACGCGTCCGTGATTCTTTTATTACGGAATCCGATTAAGGATAAAAAAACGCTTGCCAGCTTTCAAAAGGCAAGCGTTTTTAGTTGTTGTTACAGAAAGTTTAAGTTCAATAAAGTGTTAAAGGATTCTCATTACAGTTTTTTTGGTGTCTAGCTCCAAGCGCCCTTCGCCTAAGGACATGCGCTTTGCGCTTTTTCTGTGAAAATAAACATTACCTATGGGCTGAATGATCGATCATGATAGGTAGATGGTAAAAAGGAAACCCCGGGGAGAATAAATTTTCATGTCTGGGGTGCGAGTGTAAAATCATGTATGTTTCTTATAAAAGCAAAGGCTTAGTACATTATTCAGAATCAGATTGAGCGACTTGACTGAGTCTAGAGCGAAATGTTATGAATTCAATATGAAAGAAAAAGCTACAATGTAATCGGAAACAGTTTTTCAAAAAGGTTGTTCAGAGTCATTTTTCTTCTAATAGTAATGGAGCGTTTAGAATGAATTCAGTCAAAACATTAAAGGAAGGATTTTATCGTGAAACCATTTCAGTTATCGTGGAAAATCAAAGCGGCAGATGAGGAGAAAGTGTTACGGGAATTTTTGCGCGAACAACAAATTTCGAAAGCAGCGCTAACCGATATTAAATTTAATGGCGGATCTATTGAAGTGAACGGAAAAGAAGAAAATGTTCGCTACGTTCTAACTCGTGGTGATGAAGTAATGGTAACGTTTCCGGAAGAAGCGCAGAGCGAATCAATGATGAAAGAAGACATCCCACTTGACATCGTATATGAAGATGAACATTGTCTTGTTATTCAGAAACCACCTTATCAATCGACGATTCCATCGAGAGAGCACCCAACTGGTAGCATCGCCAATGGCCTACTTCACTATTACGAACAAAAGGGATACAAGCTCACGGTTCACATCGTCACACGACTGGACCGTGATACGAGTGGCTTGCTTTTAGTCGCCAAGCATCGTTTTAGTCATTCCTTGTTTTCAAAAGAGCAACAAAAGAAAGCAGTGAAGCGGAAATACATGGCTGTCGTTCACGGTGTCATGAAAGAAGATCAAGGGACGATCAATGCCCCAATATCTAGAAAAGAAGATAGTATTATCGAACGTGTCGTTCACCCAGAGGGGCAAACAGCCGTTACTCACTTCAACGTACTGAAACGATTTTCTGACCGGACACTCGTTGAACTAACACTTGAAACAGGTCGAACGCACCAAATTCGGGTACATATGGCTCATCTAGGACATCCACTCTGTGGTGATACATTGTATGGCGGCCAAAGAGACCAAATCGACCGCCAAGCGCTTCACAGTTATTCGCTTACCTTTTACCACCCGATGTTACACGAAACGCTGTCCTTTACGAGTGAATTGCCGGGAGATATGAAAAAATTATGCGAGTAAATGGTCTAAAAACGTTGAAATCAGTGTTACTTATCCTTTGCAATGTACTTATACAAAAAAATGCCTAACTTCGATATCAAGTATAAGTTAAAAAGAAGTACTAACGTTCTGGATATTACATACCCATCAATTGCTAATTCGTATCCGGCGGGGATTAATATTTCGCTGTTAAAGAAGAGATAAGTAAGAAAAATAATAGGTAGGACATATCCTAAAATGGCTAAGTAGAGTCCATCTTGTGATTTCATAACTTAGTATAGTCCCTCCTTATATTAAGATGTTCTTAACTAATTTTAACATTAAAGAAATATTTTGGTGTAAACCTTTTCGGAAATTTCTTAGGAAAAAAACAAGTGGAGGAAAACGAGTTGTTTTTTCTCCACTTGTTTCATTTTATTGTTACAGAAAGTTTACGTTCAATAAAGTGTAAAAGTATTCTCTTTTTTTGGTGTCTAGCTCCAAACGCCATCAGCTCGGGTCGCTTCGGCCCTGCTGTGGCGACGGAAGCCTCTTCGCAGGTTCGCGCCCTTCGCCTAACTTGCGCTTTTTCTGTGAAAATAAAAATTACCTATGAGCTGAATGATCGATCATGATAGGTAGATGGTAGAAAGAAAAAACCCCGGGGAGAATAAATTTTCATGTCCGGGGTGTGAGTGTAAAATCATGTATGTTTCTTATAAACCGTTTAGTTATGTAAGGTCACGAAATTTTTCCGCAATGTAAGGCATACTTGACGGTACAGAGGTAGTTTCTTTTTCAGGATAACGGAGTGCAGTTAAACAGTTACCGAAAACGCATCCCGTATCGATATTGACGGTCTGGTTGAGGAATCGCGGTGCTATAACGGGAGTATGTCCATATACGATGAAGGGACGACCTTTATATGAAGCCGCCCAATCGCGACGTTCAGGCGTACCGTCAGGGTTCGTTCTTCCGGTTATATCTCCGTAAAAGACAAAGGTTTTCACTTTTCCAGATGTTTTTCCAATCATCTCTTCTTTTATCCCTGCATGAGCGACAATAAGTTTCCCGTCATCTAATGTCGCATAAAGGGGAGCTTGTTCATATAACCACATAAATTGGTGTTTTATTTCTTCTTGTTGTTTGCTTGAAAGTTCTTCATATTCAGCGACAGTTGTCTCTAAACCGTGTGCAATTTTCACAGGATTGCCTAAAAAGAAACGGTACAGCTTATTACAGTGATTTCCTGGGACATAGATGGCTTTTTTCTGTTGAACAAGTTCGTATACCGCTTCGATAACTTTCAACGATTCCGGTCCTCGATCGGTTAAATCTCCAACGAAAACTAGTTTTCGGCCGCTAGAAGAAATAGGCACTCCCGTATCCCAACGATAACCTAGTTTTGTGGTGAGCGCTTTAAATTCTTTGAAACAACCGTGTATATCACCAATGATATCGTACATTTAAAATCACCTTTTTATCTGTTTATTTCTCCTAATCATACCAAAGTGGTAAAAAAGATTGAAGTTTTCGAGTAAAGGAAGAAGGGAATGGAATTCTAAGTAGTAGGATGTTTATTTCGTGTGTGAATTTTCCGTCTATTGAGGATTCGGTTAAAAATTTTCCAACCTTTAGCGACAACATTCGTTAGATTTGCTAATATAGTGGAGACAGTTGGTTAAAGTTTTCGGATTTTTGAGAGGAGGAGATGTAATGACGACGGAAAAAGAACGTGTCGAGTTCGATGGAAACGTCTTAAATGAAGCCTTGCTAATGGAAGATATGCCGACTTTCCGTGCAACGTTTTTACAACTCCACCCGTATGATCAAGCAAAATTCTTCTTGAAATTAGAGAAAGATGCTAGAATGCTGGTATATGCGTATCTTTCACCAGAAGAAATGGCCTCTATTTTTGAAAACATTGAAGAAGATGATGGGGGCTATCGACCATTTTTAGAAGAGATGGATCCAACCTTTGGCGCACAAATGTTGGAAAACATGTATGTGGATGACGCGGTTGACGTTTTAAACGATTTAAATAAAGACCAAGTTGCAAGCTACTTAACGATTATGGATAAAGAATCGGCTGAAGAAATTCGTGAGTTACTTCACTACGAAGAATTTACAGCCGGTAGTATTATGACAACCGAATACATCGCGATTCACGCCAATCAAACGGTCCGCTCCGCGATGACGATTTTGAAAAATGAAGCGCCCAATGCGGAAACTATTTATTACGTTTATGTAATCGACCAAGAAAAGCATTTAGTTGGAGTTATATCGTTGCGTGACTTGATTATCCACGATGATGATGCGATGATCGGAGACATTATGCACGAACGGGTATATTCAGTGTCTGTTGGTGAAGACCAAGAGGAAGTGGCGCGCAAAATGAAAGATTATGACTTCTTAGCACTTCCCGTTGTAGATTTCCAAAACCACTTACTAGGCATTATCACTGTCGATGACATTATTGACGTATTGGATGAAGAAGCGTCAGATGATTATTCAAAGCTTGCGGCCGTAAGCGACGTCGATTCCCATGATCCAAACCCGCTGTCAGCAGCTAAGAAGCGCTTGCCGTGGCTAATAATCTTATTGTTTTTAGGAATGTTTACCGCAAGCTTAATTGGACAATTTGAAGAGACCATTAATCAAGTTGCCATTTTAGCAGTCTTTATCCCCTTAATTGCCGGTATGGCCGGAAATACAGGGACACAAGCATTAGCCATTGCCGTGCGTCGACTAGCAACTGGGGATGATAATGGAGAAAGCTTCAAAAAAATTATAATGAAAGAAGCGGGGACAGGTGTTATTACTGGTACAGTTTGTGGCTTCGTCGTGACCATCGTCGTCTTTTTATGGAAGCAACAATTATTCCTCGGATTACTCGTTGGCATTTCCATTTTAGCGACGCTAACAGTTGCAACGATTGCAGGTGCATTCGTACCGTTTGTGATGCACAAATTAAATATTGACCCTGCGGTTGCTTCCGGTCCATTCATTACAACGATTAATGACATTATCAGTATTTTAATTTATTTTGGCATGGCAACATTATTTATGAACTATTTATTATAGTATGATAATCGTTCAAGTTTGAGGGAAGCTTTTTTTCAAAGGCTCTTTTCTAAAGGATTGTTGCTTTAGTACATGGAGCGGAAGACACATGACTCCTGTGGGAAGTAGAGGAAAGCAAGTGTCTGGAGCGCAATGTTTAGCATTCACTTTAAATATGACTGAAAAAGCAACAATCTATACGAAAACAGCCTTTTCAAAAGATGAAAGTTCCTCTATAAGGAGGTAGTGTAAATGGAACATCATGCTTCAGTTACATCATTAGTTATTGTTTTAATCGTAGCTTTTATCACACCAATTTTATTGCACCGATTGCGGCTGAATGTGATTCCTGTGGTCGTTGCCGAAATCATTATGGGATTAATTATCGGAAAAAGTGGTTTTAACATCGTCCACCCAGATTCTTGGCTCGAAATTTTATCGACGCTAGGCTTTATCTTTTTAATGTTTTTAAGCGGTGTTGAAATCGATTTTTCAGCGTTTGCGAAAAATAAAAAGAAAGATACGTTGCCGAATGGAAAACCTGCACCAAACACATTTGGTGTGGCAATGATCATTTTTACTGGCATTTTTGTTTTATCCCTTGCCTTGTCATACTTGTTTGTATTTATCGGCTTTATTGATAACGCGTTTCTGATGACGTTAATTATCTCAACGATTTCCTTAGGGGTTGTTGTACCAACGTTAAAAGATGCTCACATCATGAAGTCCAACATCGGACAGATTATTTTATTAGTCGCGGTTATCGCTGACCTTGTCACGATGGTATTGCTTGCAGTTTTTGCAGCACTTTACGGTGATGGAAGCACGAATACATGGTTATTACTTATCTTATTTGGAGCGGGAATTTTACTTTACTTCTTAGGAAAGAAATTCCAGAATCGATCGTTTATTGAAACGATGTCAAAAGGTACCATCCAAATTGGAACACGTGCCGTATTTACGCTCATTATCGTGTTAGTTGCTATTTCAGAGACAGTCGGCGCTGAAAATATTTTAGGTGCGTTCTTAGCAGGGGTGCTTGTTTCCTTGCTTTCACCTAACTCAGAGATGGTACAAAAGCTTGATTCATTCGGGTACGGATTTTTAATTCCCATCTTTTTCGTAATGGTTGGGGTGGAGCTCGACATTTGGTCGCTCTTTAAAGATCCACAAATTTTAATGTTAATCCCGCTTTTATTTATTGCTTTATTCGTGTCAAAGCTCGTCCCAGTGTTTTATTTAAATCGTTGGTATGACACGAAAACGACAGTGGCATCAGCCTTTTTATTAACGTCAACATTATCACTTGTCATTGCATCAGCTAAGATTGGGGAGCGCATGAACATCATTGATGCCAACATGTCAGGGGCCCTCATTTTAGTTGCGATCATTGCAAGTATCGTTTCACCAATTGGGTTCAAAAAAATCTTCCCGAAACAGGAAGTGCAAAATACGAAATTAAAGGTTTCGTTCATTGGCGCCAACCAAATGACGCTTCCGGTTACGCGTGAGTTAAACAATAACATTTATGAAACAACGGTGTACCATACACAGCAAGAGAAAATTGATAAACAAATTTCGAAATCACTATTTAAAATTGAGGAACTGGCAGACTATTCGATTGAAACGTTGAAAAAACATAACATTTTCGATTCGGATGTATTAGTCGTCGCTACTGGAAACGAAGTGCGAAATGCAGAAATTTCAATCTTTGCAAAAGAACTAGGAGTAAACCGCGTCATTGCAAGTATTGCTTCCCCAGACTTAGACGAAGCTCTCAAAGAAAAAGGAATCGACGTATTCTCCGTTCTTTTATCAACGAAACTCTTACTGCGCGCACTCATCGAATCACCAAGTGTCATGCGCATCCTATCGAACCAAGAAACAACGCTTTACCAAATTAATATGAACAACTACAAATATGACGGCGTCATGTTGCGAAACTTCCCATTCACGGGAGACGTCATCTTCGTCCGCATCTTTAGAGGAAAAGACTCCATCGTTCCTCACGGTGACACCGAACTAAAAGCAGGCGACCGCCTGATTGTCACCGGCTCAAGAGAATACGTAGACGAACTAAAACGCGAACTCGAATTCTGCGAAACATGCTAAACAAGAAAAACCACTCCATTCGTTGGAGTGGTTTTTCTATTTGAGGTATAGAAGGGGCGACAACGGGCGTAGTGGAGGAGATGGCGCGCATAGTGGAGTAGGTCGCGCGCATAGGAGTGGTGAATCCGCGCATAGTGGAGTAGGTCGCGCGCATTGGGGAAGAGGATCGGCGCATAGGGGAGTAAATTGCGCGCATAGGGAATAGGATCGCGCGCATAGGGTGGCCGAGTCCGCGCATAGTGTAGAAGATAGGAGTGGTGAATCCGGGCATAGTGTAGAAGATCGCGCGCATAGGAGTGGTGAATCCGCGCATAGTGTAGAAGATCGCGCGCATAGGAGAGTGGAGCCGCGCATAGTGTAGAAGATCGCGCGCATAGGAGGAGTAGAGCCGCGCATAGGGAATAGGATCGCGCGCATAGAAGGGCCGAAGTCGCGCATAGGGAAGAGGATCGCGCGCATAGGAGAGTGGAGCCGCGCATAGTGTAGAAGATCGCGCGCATAGGAGGAGTAGAGCTGCGCATAGTGTAGAAGATCGCGCGCATAGGAGGAGTAGAGCCGCGCATAGTGTAGAAGATCGCGCGCATAGGGCAGTGGAGCCGCGCATAGTGGAGTAGGTCGCGCGCATAGGAGTGGTGAATCCGCGCATAGTGTAGAAGGTCGCGCGCATAGGAGGTATAGAGCCGCGCATAGGGAATAGGATCGCGCGCATAGAGAAGCCGAGTCCGCGCATAGGGTGGCCGGGTCCGCGCATAGGAAAGAGGCCTGCGCGCATAGAAGGGGTGAGTCCGCGCATAAGAGAGTAGCCCCCGCTCATAGAGGAGTCCACCCTCGAATAAAAAATGTCCCATTTTCAAAAAGGATATTTTCATTTCGTGTTGAATAGAAAACATGGATAGAAAGGAGTTGACAGTCTTGATTATAAAAGAGCGACAAAAGCCGGAGTATATTCAGCAGCTTGAAGCGCTGTTGCGACGGTTATCGCCAAATCATCCGAAACGAGAATCTATTGAAACGGAGCTTGGAAAGCATTTAGCTGGTCACCGTGGAGAGGAGTCGATTGAATTTTATCTTTCTGAATTACCTTTTGAGAATTTTTTTCTTCTACACAATGTCAGGCTCGCAATCCATGAAGATCATTTTATTCAGCTAGATACGATTATTTTGACTAGTCATTTTATCGTCATTCTTGAAGTCAAAAACCTCACTGGTAAACTTATGTTTGATCCTACATTTCATCAATTAATCCGTGAAAAAGATGGTGTAGAGGAAGTGTTTCCTGACCCCATCCTTCAAATTAATCGTCAAAGGCGTCTTTTTCAACAGTGGCTAGAGTTTAACAAATTTCCTCAACTTCCTATCGAATCCTTCATTGTAATTAGCAATCCGTCTACTCTTATTCGTTCCACCGTACCAAACCATGAAATTTCAGGTCGTGTATTCCATTCGGCATTTCTTCCAGACAAAATGGAGGCAATTAGAAAGAGGTATAGCAAAGGGCATCTTCCAAACAAGGATGTGAAAAAATTAGCGAATATCTTAAAAAAGAAAAATCGCCCTCTTATAAAAGATGTTTTAGCGGCCTTTCAGTTATCGAAGGCTGAAATTCTTACGGGTGTTCAATGTCCGGGATGTCTGTATCTCCCGATGCAACGTCAAAATGGTCAGTGGATTTGTTCATCATGTAGTGTAAGTAATAAGACAGCTCATTTACAAGGAATTCACGATTATTTTCTTCTATTTCAAAAACCTCTTACAAATGAAGAACTCCGCTCGTTTCTCCACATTTCTTCCAGGCATGTTTCACGAAGACTTCTTTTATCGGCACAATTAGAACGAAAAGGACAAAAGAAGTACCGTACTTATACAATTCCAACAAATCGGGAATGATTGGATGAAGGAAAGTGTTGTCATGAAAGACAAGCCAATGATATAATTATGACTAGGTACTAATAACTTGTATTAAATTTTAGGAGGATTAACAAATGAATCTTTCTTTAGAGGGTAAAAATATTGTCGTAATGGGTGTCGCAAATAAGCGTAGTATCGCGTGGGGAATTGCACGTTCTTTACACGCAGCGGGAGCTCGTTTAATTTTTACATACGTTGGAGAGCGTATGGAAAAGTCTGTACGTGATCTAGTGGATACGCTTGGTCGTGAAGATTACTTAGTGCTTCCTTGTGATGTTACAAGTGATGAAGAAATTGAAAAGTGCTTCGCGACAATTAAAGAAGAAGTGGGTGTAGTACACGGAATTGCTCACTGTATCGCTTTTGCGAATAAAGAGGAATTAAACGGTGAATATTTAAATACAACACGCGATGGCTTCCTTTTAGCGCATAACATTAGTTCTTATTCTTTAACAGCTGTTGCGAAAGCGGCTCGTCCTCTTATGACAGAAGGCGGAAGCATCGTGACATTAACATACTTAGGTGGAGAGCGCGTTGTGACAAACTACAACGTCATGGGTGTTGCGAAAGCATCTTTAGACGCTAGTGTGAAATATTTAGCAAACGACCTTGGAAAAGAAGGAATTCGTGTCAATGCGATTTCTGCAGGTCCAATTCGTACGCTTTCAGCGAAAGGTGTTAGTGACTTTAACTCCATCTTAAAAGATATTGAAGAGCGTGCACCGCTTCGTCGTACGACAACGCAAGAAGAAGTTGGTGACACAGCGCTATTCCTATTCACAGACCTTTCTCGCGGCTTAACGGGCGAAATGCTTCATGTGGATTCTGGTTTCCACATTCTTGGCCGATAATGAATTAAGGGGACTGCCTGACAAGTTCCTTAAATAGAATGATGGCGGGTCCTATAGGGAGCAGCACGAGCTTGCGAGTTGAGTAGGCTGAGGCCTTCCCCTGAGGAAAGCGTCCGCTATCAGATGAAATCACCCGGATAAAAGAGGGAGTGTCCTTTTAGGACAGTCCCTTTTGCTTTTATCCCATTGCGTTCACCTTATACCTTTCGGAAATTCCTCCTTTTTCTACGACTCTATTAATCTTTTCGCGTTACTTGATTCCCAACGTATAACCTTCCAAAGTAAAACGGCCGATGTGATGAATAATAAAGAGGTGACGTAAAAGACAGAAGATATGCTAACGAATGATGCGATAATGCCTCCCAACACAGGACCTGTAACATTTCCTAAAAATCGTAAACTTGTATTATAGCCCATGACTTCCCCTTGCATCGATACCGGAGCCTTTTGACGGATGAAGGCGGTAATCGTCGGAATAATCCCACCGAGGGAGAGTCCATATAAAAAGCGGAAGAGCACAAGCTGCCATAAGCTAGTGGCTAAAGCTTGTGGGATAAATAAAATCGCGCCAAATACGAGTAACAGCATTAACACTTTCTCGTAACCGATGCGGTCGCCAAGTTGGCCCCAGCGTCTCGCTGAAAGTAAGTTCCCGAGTCCTGTTGCTGAGAAAGCGAGACCAGCAAAAAATGCGATTTGTCCCGGTCCATGTAGATCTTGTACATATAAAGCTAGCAGCGGCTGAATGCTGAAATTTCCTGTTTGGACGAGTAAGGAAATGACCATGACCGAAAGGAGCATCGGATCTTTGACGATCATATGTAGCACATCTTTGCGCGTATGGTGATCCATTTCGTTCGCCTGTTTTTCACTGTGTTTCTCGACAACCCCTACGTACACAAGGATAACGGCAAAGTAAATGACAGCCGCCGTAATAAAAAAGGAATATTGGAACCCGAAGCTATCTGCCAGCATTCCACCGAGTACGGGTCCTAAAAGGCCACCTGAAACAGTTCCCATCTGCAGCGTTCCGAGAGTTTTACCTGCTGTTTCTTTTGGTGTTTGACTAGAAATAAAGGCTAAAGACGTTGGAATAAATCCGGTGACAAGCCCCATTCCTAACCGTAAGAAAAACAGTTGATACACTGAGGAGACAAACCCCATTAGCAAGATGCTCGTTGCGATACCTGTACCTGTGATTAATAAAATTTTCTTATAACCGTTCTTGTCAGCAAATCGTCCCCAAAGTGGTGACACAAAAAAAGCCATTAAAAATGTTATCCCAAATACATAGCCTGCCCAGCGTTGAACGAATTCCTCTGAATAAGTTGAAAATGTCTCAATGTACAGCGATAAAAACGGCAAAATCATCGTGGCGCTTGCTGCGACGAAAAAGTTGGCAAACCACATGATCGTAAAGTTTCGTTTTTTACAAATAGAATCACCTTCTTTTGTCAGTTATTTCTATCTATTATAAACAAAATATTTCGGGAGTAGAAATAATTCGTTTGTCCTTTTTCGAACGGACATATTACGATTGAATTGGGCATACATTGATTTAGGGCATTGTGAAAAAAATTAGGAGGGATATGCGTATGAAAAAACATCAGTCCCATCAAAATCCTCCCTTAATGTATATCATTCAACCAGATTTGGAGCCCATTTTTAGCTCGATGCAAAAGTCGTATATCGCTAAGCGAAAACCGCAAGGAAAAAAAGAGAAAAAGGCCACGCAAGCGAAACCATCGACGTCTTCGTTCCATACTCTATCCATTGATCAAAAAATCAACACTTTGTTGCATTTACCGAAAGGGCTCGAGCATGTAAGTTGCAACATCGTGACGAAAGAGAAGGAAACAATAAAGGGAAGGCTTGACCGCTTGGAAGAGGGGTATATTTACATCAACGATCAAAAAATTAAAGTCGAGGAAATTGAAGATATTCAATTAATCGGCCTGTAACGATGTTGGAGAGTTTAGCTACTAAACTCTCTTTTTTTTTGGCGACAAAATGCCGTTTAGTTCTCGTTACTTCACCGTAATAATGCGTTGCTTCGCGCTCTTGCATCCATTTTTATGAAACGATACAGTAAAATTATCGATAAAAATTTTAAAAATTCAGGAGGTTCAGAAAATGCAAGAAACGAAAAAAATGATGGAACCGCTCCAGAATGATTTTTTCCCGATTGAAAATGTCGACCATTTTGAGCTTTATGTTGGGAATGCCAAGCAAGCTGCTCACTATTATTGCAAAGCTTTTGGATTTGAACTCATCGGGTATAAAGGACCGGAAACAGGCCAGCGTGAAACAGTCTCCTACTTGCTTCAACAACGAAAAATTCGCCTAGTTTTAACTTCTTCGCTCTTCTCCGACCATTCAGTAACCAACTTTGTCAAACTCCACGGTGACGGTGTAAAAGATATTGCCCTTGAAGTGAAAGATGTTGAAAAAGCGTATAAAACCGCGGTTGAAAAAGGTGCAATCGCGATTCAACAGCCACAAGAATTAAAGGACGAGTATGGAATCGTTAAAAAGGCTATTATCGGCACATATGGGGATGTCCAGCATACATTAATCGAACGAAAAGACTATAATGGGCTATTCTTGCCTGGATTTAAACCGTCTGAAGTAAAGATTCCAGCGAATGATGTCGGGTTAATTGCCGTAGACCATGTGGTAGGCAATGTAGAAAAAATGGAGGAATGGGTCTCCTATTACGAAAATGTTCTTGGATTTAAACAAATGATTCATTTTGATGATGACGATATTAGCACGGAATATTCCGCACTGATGTCTAAGGTAATGCATAAAGGGGGACGCATTAAATTCCCGATAAACGAGCCGGCGAATAAAAAAGGGAAATCGCAAATTCAAGAATACTTAGATTACTATAATGGGCCAGGTGTCCAACATATCGCGATGTTAACGGATGACATTATTGATACTGTATCCAAAATGCGCGCCAACGGCATTGAATTTTTGGACACACCAGATTCGTATTATGATATGTTAACAGACCGCGTCGGAAAAATTGATGAAGACATCGAGAAGCTACGGGAAAATCGTATTTTAGTAGACCGTGATGACGAAGGGTACTTACTGCAAATATTTACAAAACCGATTGTCGACCGCCCGACATTGTTTATCGAGATCATTCAGCGTAAAGGGGCAATCGGATTCGGCGAAGGAAACTTCAAGGCGTTATTTGAATCCATTGAGCGTGAGCAGCGTAAAAGAGGAAATCTGTAAAGAGCGGAGAGAGGAGTGTTCCTCTCTCTTTCCAAATCTTAAGAGGGGAGACTAACGGATGGTCACACATTTATTTCCGCTCAAAAAAGAGCTTGAACGGTTAAGAGAGTATAAAGCGGGAAAGCCAATCGAAGAGGTGAAACGAGAGCTTGGACTTGAAACCATTATAAAACTAGCATCCAATGAAAATCCGTTTGGCTGTTCGCCAAAGGTACAAGAAGCCTTGCAAGAGGCGTTTATTCAACTAGCGAAATACCCCGAGACGACTGCACCGGAACTATCACTTCGACTCAGTCAAAAGTGGGGGCTTACTCCCGAACACTTTGTCATCGGAAACGGATCTGACGAAATCATTCGGTTGATGGCGAAATGTTTTATTCAACAAGGGGATGAAGCCATCATGGCAGATGGAACGTTTCCTCGGTATGAAACATGTGTTTACATGGAAGGAGGAAAACCGGTTAAAATCCCTCTTATACAGGGTGTGCACGATTTAGAAGCGATGCAAAATGCAATCAATTCGAAAACTCGTATGGTGTTTATTTGTAACCCGAATAATCCAACAGGGACAATCGTTTCGAAACAGCGTCTACAAACGTTTATCGAGCACGTGCCGAAGAATGTCCTCCTTGTGATCGATGAAGCGTACTATGAATATATGGATGATGAAGTCAAGCTAGACACACATCGTTTTGTTGAAAAATACCCTAACTTAGTCGTCCTTCGAACCTTTTCAAAGATTTATGGACTCGCTTCCCTTCGAATCGGTTACGGCATCATGAATCCACAAATTCGTTCCATATTGTTAAAAGTAAAAGATCCGTTTAATTCCAACCGTTTTGCTCAGAAAGCAGCTTTATGCGCGTTGGAAGACTGGCAATTTGTTGAGAGCTGTAAGCAGAAAAACCAAGAGGGCCTTACATTTCTACAAAATGAGTTCGATCGGATGGGGATTTCGTATTTTTCATCTCACGCGAACTTTCTCATGATTCTTCTACACGAAAGTGGTACGTCCGTGGCAGAAAAACTAGTTCGAGATGGAATCATTGTTCGTGCAGGTGAAGTGCTCGGTTTTCCGAATACGATTCGTGTCACGATCGGAACGGAAAGCGAAAATCATCGGTTCATGGATGCATTCAAACAAATCATGAAAGGGGCGAATGAAGATGAAAATTGAACCGTCAACCCTTCCGTGGAAAGATGCCTACAAGCTGTTAATCGGGTCTATCTTACCGAGGCCAATTGCGTTCGTCTCTACCATTAATGAAAAGGGAGGGGCTAATGTCGCGCCATTTAGTTTTTTCACTGGAATATGCGCGGACCCATTCATGGTTTGCTTTGCACCGATGCTTCGTGGAACGGACGGAGAAAAGAAAGATACGCTTTTGAATATCGAAGCGACGAAGGAATTTGTTATTAATGTCGTAAGTGAAGAATTCGTTGAGAAAATGAATAACTGCTCTATTGAATTTGATCGGGGTGTGGATGAATTTATTGAAAGTGGTTTAACGAAAGTCTCAAGCCATATCGTGAAGCCCCCTCGAGTGAAAGAGAGCAAGGTACAGTTGGAATGTGTTTTGCATGATATTTTACATTTCGGCCATCAACCTGGAGCGGGAAGTCTAGTGATTGGTCAAGTCGTATGTGTTCATGTTGATGACGCCCTTTACGAAGGGGGAAGAATCGATACAACAAAGCTAAACCCGATCGGACGTTTAGCTGGGGCTACGTATACGAAAGCAATCGCAGAAACGTTTGAGCTTGAGCGAAAACGGGTGAAAAGCGGGGAGAAACGATGAAGCTTGTAACATTTGAAATGAGAGACGGTCTTCAATCCATTGGTTGTATACAAAACGAGCAATTTATTGTGGATCTTCATGCCGCAAGTAAAGGGCTCCTTCCGAAAAAGATGATGGATTTCCTAAGCGATTTTGACCAAAACTGCCGGGTAATTGAAGGAATGGATACGTTTCCGACCTCCTCTGTTCATCCGCTCAGTGAGGTAAAGCTTTTAGCGCCACTAGTGAACCCGTCGAGTTTTCGTGATTTTTATGCGTTTGAAGCGCATGTGAAAACTGCTCGGAATAAACGAGGACTACCGATGATACCTGAATGGTACGATGAACCCGTTTTTTATTTTTCCAATCATCACGCAATCTTTGGTCCTGATGAAGACATCGAATTTCCATCTCACGCAACATGGTGGGATTATGAACTTGAATTGGCTTGTGTAATAGGAAAAGAAGGGCGGAATATTCAAGCGGATGAAGCAGACGACTACATAGCAGGATTTACGATATTAAACGATTGGAGCGCGCGTGACTTACAGCGAAAAGAAATGAAAGTGGGCCTTGGTCCAGCGAAGGGGAAAGACTTTGCCACTTCCATCGGTCCATACTTAGTGACGAAAGACGAGCTGGAACCTTTTAAGGAAGGGGACCGTTATCACCTGGAAATGCGAGCGTATGTGAATGGGAAAAAGCTGTCGGAAGGAAATGCAAAGGATATGTACTTTTCTTTCGGCCAATTAATCGAGCATGCATCAAACAACGCAACCCTTAAACCGGGAGATTTAATCGGTTCTGGAACGGTTGGAACCGGGTGCATCTTAGAACTCGGTACCGACATCCACCCGTGGCTTTCAGATGGAGACGTCATCGAATTATCAATTACCGGACTAGGAACGTTGCGGAATACCGTTCGTAAAGGAGGAAAGACAAATGCCATTTTATCGTCAAATGGGGAACGTGCCACGTAAACGACATACTCAATTTCGAAAAGAAGATGGCACGCTTTATCGCGAACAAGTAATGGGAACGAAAGGCTTTTCAGGCGTACAATCAATTTTATATCATCATAATCCGCCAACGGCGATGACAAAGGCTGAAGTGTATGACAAAGCGACGGTTGAATATGAACAGCAAGGACCGTTATGCCATCGTCATTTTCAATCCGATCGGATAGAGCGAAACGGTGACTTCCTAACCGGTCGCGACTATATATTAGGAAATGATGACCTTGTCATTGGGGTTGTTAAACCGACCGAATCCATGACTCACTATTATCGAAATGGTGACGGCGATGAATTATTATTCGTCCACCGTGGAACAGGAACAGTGGAAACGATGTTCGGACAATTACGTTATGAACCAGGTGACTATATTTACTTGCCAATTGGGACCATTCACCGATTTGTGGCGGACGATCAAGACACAAAGATGCTTGTCATCGAAACGACGAGTCACATTACCACTCCACGCAGATATCGGAATGAATACGGTCAACTACTCGAACATAGTCCTTTTTGTGAGCGAGATTTTAAAGGTCCAAGTAAGCTTATCACGCATACGAGTAGCGGGACATACACAGTGTTGACGAAGTCGCGCGGATTCTTGCACAAGCATGAATTCCCTTATCATCCACTCGATGTCGTCGGCTGGGATGGTTACGTATACCCATGGATTTTTAACATCCGTGACTTCGAACCGATTACCGGAAGAATTCATATGCCACCACCCATTCACCAAACATTCGAAGGACATAATTTTGTCGTTTGTTCATTCTGTCCAAGACTATATGATTACCACCCAGACGCCATTCCTGCACCGTATTTTCATAGCAACGTCGACAGCGACGAAGTCCTATATTACGTTGAAGGAAACTTCATGAGCCGGAAAGGAATTGAAGAAGGATCCATCACCCTACACCCATCCGGCATCCCACACGGCCCGCACCCTGGAACAATTGAAAAAAGCATTGGCAAAAAAGAAACGAAAGAACTCGCTGTCATGATTGACACCTTCCGCCCCCTTCGCGTTGTTAAAAAAGCCCGTCACATAGAAGACGAAAACTATAAATATAGCTGGATAGAAAAAAGCTGACCAAATAGGGTCAGCTTTTTTCATGGGGTGTGCCCGCGCGCATAGAGGAGAGGCTCGCGCGCATAGAGGAAGTGAGTGCGTGCATAGAGAGTGTGCCGTGCGCATAGGGGTGTGGTTTGCGCGCATAGGATGTAGGTTCGCGCGCATAGGAGAGTAGTCTGCGCGCATAGAGATGTAGCTTGCGCGCATAGGAGAGTTGAGTGCGCGCATAGAGGAAGTGAGTGCGCGCATAGGATGCTGGCTTGCGCGCATAGGGTTGTGAATCGCGCGCATAGGGTTGTGAATCGCGCGCATAGGGTTGTGAATCGCGCGCATAGGGTTGTGAATCGCGCGCATAGGGTTGTGAATCGCGCGCATAGGGTGTGAGTCCGCGCGCATAGGGTGTGAGTCCGCGCGCATAGGGTTGTGGTCCGTACGCATAGTGTTTTGGCCCGCGCGCATAGAGGAGTTGCCCGCGCGCATAGAGGAGTTGCCCGCGCGCATAGGATGCTGGCTTGCGCGCATAGGGTGTGAGTCCGCGCGCATAGGGTGTGAGTCCGCGCGCATAGGGTGTGAGTCCGCGCGCATAGGGTTGTGAATCGCGCGCATAGAGGAAGTGAGTGCGCGCATAGAGAGTGAGCCCGCGCGCATAGGGTGTTGAATCGCGCACATAGGAGAGGAGAATGCGCGCATAGGTGAGCCAAACTCGCGCATAGAGCAGGCTCCCCCGCGCATAACGAAGTCAATCTCACACCGCATTCCCCAATGCACACAAAAAGGACCGCCACCTGCACATAAGCAATCAAGTGGTCGATCCTTCAGTACATGCACTCACACACGCCTTCTTACGTGTTGTCTGCCAATAATTCGTTTAAGGCGATGGTTTTAATGTGTTCGTATTGGAATGCTTGTTGTAGTTCTTCGACGAAAAGGTCGGTTTTCCGGACGTATTTTTCGCGGGCAATGTCGTAAAATTCGTATGGGAACAGCATGTCAATAAACATGACTTCTTTTTGTTCTTTCGTTAGCGGACTCATTGTTTCGTATGCGTCGAGCATGAATTGGAATTCTTCAGTGTTCCAATTGGTAGTCGTGTCCATGAGCGGAATGATGATTTTTCGTAAATCGCGAATAGGGAGGTCGAATGATACTGTATCTAAGTCGATGATCCAAATGTCGTTGTCTAATCCGAGCAATGTATTCCCTGTTCCGTAGTCTTGGTGACATAAGGTTGGTGCGGCGAGTTCTTCGGTTACCCATGTTTTATAATGGGAGTTTAACAAGCGTTCCAACGTTTCCTGTCCAACCGTCAAGACCGAATCAATTTCTGCTAGATAGAGTTGGGAGAATGGATCGTCTGGAAGCTCTGCGGCAGCGATTTTCCAAGTTTTCATTTGCTGGAGACGTTTAATGTAGTGATTTTGCCAACGTCCAAGCTTTTTGAATACAGGGACGCCTTCCGGGGGCACATAGCCTTTCGACCATTGATGGAATTCGGCTAAACCTTTCATGATCATGTGCAAGTCGTCGCGGTTTGTAAATTCAAACGGGCGACCTTCGATCCAGTCATAAACGACAAACAAAAACGGGCCGTATTTTGTATAAAGCTCGTCACGGTTGTTACGGATAATGCCTGGTACGCGGGCGCCATTTGTAGCTAAATAGTTTTGTGCATTAATGGAGAAAAGGGCCTTTTTTTCTGGACGATGAATCCGCTTTAAACAGATAGGCCCTTCGGTTGTATGGATTTTCCAAACGAGAGCCATTTGCCCTCCTTGAATAACTTCAATGTCTTGAACCGATACATTCCAATTTTCCATAATGACTGCCGCTAAGTCTCTTAGTTTTGCTTCTTCTTCCGGGGTTAACACATATTCTTCTTCAAGCGATATGTTGAGCATTTCATTTTCCATATTGTCACCTTCCTAAAATCATATAAGCATAACCTTTTCTTTACTCTATGAAGCTTGAGCGCTTTTTGTCCAAGATAAATGACTAAAAATGAAAGAAGGACCAAATTTCTTATAATCAAAATCACACCTTTTATCCTCATTTCGTACTCTATGTTAAGGTGAAAAAATTACCTTGAAATGGAGGGAGCTTCTTGAAAATCGCATTTATCGCCACTGAAAAATTACCGGTACCGGCTATAAAAGGTGGCGCGATCCAAATTTATCTCGATGCTATAGCACAACAAATTGCACAAAATCATCAAGTCACCATCTTTTCTATTACTCATCCTGATTTGCCCGCTGAAGAAACGAAAAACGGTGTTCAATTCGTACGCTTTCCAGAAAAAGAATTTATTGATTCCATCGTTCAATATGTAAGGTCTACATCCTTTGATGTCATCCATGTTTGTAACCGACCGTTATGGATTGAACAAATTCGTGAAGCAACACCGAATGCCAAACTCGTCTTAAGTGTTCATAATGAGATGTTTGCGAACGAAAAAATCAGCGATGAGGAAGGAAAGCGCTGTATCGCATTATGCTCGAAAATTGTGACAGTCAGTGATTATATAGGAAATACCATTACGTCACGTTTTCCAGAAGCGAAAGGGAAAGTAAAGACCGTTTATTCTGGGGTGGACGTTCAAACGTTTCATCCAAGTTGGACGAATACCGGGCGTGAGCTCAAGAAAAGTATTCGATCAAAGCTCGGTCTACAAAACAAGAAAGTCATTTTATTTGTCGGGCGTTTAAGTAAGGTAAAGGGACCGCATATTTTACTTCAAGCGCTACCAAGTATTATGGAAAAGCACCCGGATGCGGTGATGGTATTTATCGGTTCCAAATGGTTTGGAGACGATGAAGTGAATAACTATGTCAAGCATCTATATACACTTGGTGCACTATATCCGGAAAATGTCCAGTTTATTAAATTCGTGAAGCCGAGTGAAATTGCCGGTCTATTCTCTATGTCCGATGTATTCGTTTGTTCTTCTCAATGGCAGGAGCCGCTTGCACGTGTCCATTATGAAGCGATGGCTTGTGGGCTTCCAATTGTGACAAGTCAACGAGGTGGAAATCCAGAGGTTATTGACGAAGGGAAAAATGGCCATGTCATCGGCGATTTTGAAAATCCGCTTGCGTATGCGGAAAGGCTCAATGCCTTATTAAGCAGCGAAGGAAAACGTACGTCAATGGGACAATATGGTCGCCAAAAAGCAGAGGCGAATTTTCAATGGAAGCACGTCGTTTCGAATCTTTTAAACGTATACGGAAGTATTAGGTAAAAAGAAGGTGGTGGAAAAAATGAATGAAAACGCCAATCAAGTATTGCAAAATATTTTGAGCTTGTATCCGATAACCGTTCAAAACGTATCGCTATTATCGATGAAAAGCGGGAGAACGATGTGGCTCGTTGAAACAGATGAAGGACCAAAAGTGTTAAAAAATGCGGAAATGAAGCTGGAGAGAATGCTTTTCATTGCCGGGGCTCACGAGCATTTACAAAATAACGGCTTGCCGATTGCACCTATTATTCGTACGAAAAATGGAGCATTAACGGTTGGAGCGGGAGAATCTTCTTTCGTCTTATACGATAAAATTGACGGAGACGAAGTTATTTATTATAACGAAAACTCCCTTGTGGAGACGATGCAGTTTATGGCGCAATTTCATCTTGCTTCAAAAGGGTATGAAAATCATTCAGAAAGTAAAAAACGCGGAAGAATTGGAAAGTGGCATAAATTGTTCCGGTGGAAATTACAGGAATTAGAAGGAAACAAAACGATTGCAGAAGGGTTGCCAGATGATCCATTCTCCGTGCTGTTTTTACAGCATGTTGACCACATGCTTGAGCGTGGAAGAAAGGCTCTGCAAGAGTTAGATGAGCTTCCGTATCAAAATTGGACGAAAGCTTGGATCGAAGAGAAAGGCTTTTGTCAGCAAGATTTTACGATGGCCCGTTTCACGCATGCGGAAGAAGGACTCATGATGAAAGAATTGCACTCGATTACCAATGATCTTCCTTCTCGCGATATAAGGATTCTATTAAACAAAGTGATGAAAAAGATGTCCATTTGGGACACCGATTTAGCATTCACGATGCTAAAAGCATATGACTCGGTTCATCCACTAACGCAAGAGCAATATGAGGTTATATGGACAGAATTACGTTTTCCTCATTTATTCTGTTCCATTATTCATAAATATTATCTCGGACAGAAAGAATCGTGGTCGGATGAGAAATATATTTGGGCCTTACAAAACATCATCTCGCTTGAAAACTCGAAGTCTGAGTTTTTAACGAAGACAGATGAAATGTTTGCACGCCTTAAGGAGGGACAATAATGGAGAAAAAAGATGATAAAAACCATTCCATTCCTCAAGTCGAACTTTCCAATTTTGAATTCTCCCCACCTGGACCGATGGGCTGGAGCTTTCAAGAATATGAAGAGCTTCTTCAAAATCCGAATCAATTTTTAGACTCTCAATCGAAATTCACGAATTTAATGGAAGAACTTGAAACAGCAGAAATTGTTGAATTACCTGTAAGTTCTAGGGGATTTGTTAAACCTATCGACTCGCTTGGTACAGCAGAAGAAGTTACTGTTTTATCCGAAATGGTTGAGCCAGAGCTACCTGCTAGCATAATTGAAGGAGAGGTAACAGATACAATTAAGGAGTTCCCGATAGAGCCTGAACCTATGGTCGAGGAAGAGTTTGAACCTATGTTAGAATCAGAACCTCAACCTATACAAGAGAATGAAGAAATTGAGCTTGATCTAACGGAAGATGAACAAGAGGAATTCGATCAATTAGCTCCTGAGGAAATTTTGGAAGTAACTCAGCCAGTTAGTCAACGTGATGAAGAAGAATGGTTCGTACTCACTGGGGGAAAAACGAAGAAAAGTGGCAAAAAGAAGAGAAGTAGAGGGAACACAGTTATATTTTCTTAATTCGAATGGTGATTATTGATGAAATTAACGATATTGGTTGTGCATTAACCAATTATTTCATAAAAAAACTGCTGAAATAACGAAGTAAAGCGCTTTGTATGCGTGTATAGTCCCCTGAGTCCTCTATTTTATAGGGCTCAGGTTATTTGTTTTTTAGCCATAATGAGCATATAAAAATCCCCTTTCTAATAGACAAGTGTTTATAGCCTATTAGTAGGGGATTTTATCCTATTCCCGTTGATACAGTCTCCGATGCAATTTGTTTTAGTTTGAGAAAGGTTTTGAGGGTTTTAAATGCTTCTTTAACGCTTCTCTATACACAGCTTCATACCTTGCCGCTACATGCTTAAATTGAAAGTTTTGTTCGATAAACTTTCTACCGTTATTGCCAAATTGTTTGCTTAATTCTGGATGA